>NZ_LZKD01000107.1:0-51656 GCF_001668695.1 Mycobacterium sp. E2497 | reverse complement strand
CGCGTTCGTTCCGTTCTTCCCGCTGGGGGCCGCCTTCGTGCGGCCCAACCCCGTGCTCACCCACGAACTAGTGGTCGACGTCGCCGAGCGGCTCGGGCGGACGCCGGCGCAGGTCGCGTTGGCGTGGACGCTGGGCGTGGCACCCAACGTGCTGCTGATCCCGGGCACCTCGTCGGTGCGCCACCTGGAGGAGAACCTCGACGTCGCGTCCATCGAACTCGACGCGGACACCCGCGAGCGGCTGGACGCGCTCGGCGGATAGTTACGCCGAACGTGCACTCAGGGCGATGAAATCGCCGATTTTCCGCCGTGGTTACACGTTCGGCGCGGCGCGGACCGGGGCTACTTGAGTTCGGCGGACGACAGGCCCAGCAGGCGGCGGGCGACCACCAGCTGCTGGATCTGCTGGGTGCCCTCGAAGATGTCGAGGATCTTGGAGTCCCGCGCCCACTTCTCCAGCATCGATTGCTCGGAATAGCCGGTCGTGCCTGCCAATTCGACGCTCTTGAGGGTGACGTCGCTGGCCATGCGGCCGGCCTTGGCCTTGCTCATCGAGGCCTCTTTGGAGTTGGGGATCTTGTTGTCGGCCTGCCACGCCGCGCGCAGCGCCAGCAGGTAGGCGGCCTCCCAGTCGGCCTCCATCCGCAGGAACTCGGCCGCCGGGGCGCTCTGGGCGTGCGACGGTTTGTCGTAGGAGATCTCCACCCCGGCCTCGGTGAGGATCTTGCGGATCTCCTCCAGGGCGGCGCGGCCCACCCCGATGGCCATGGCGGCCACGATGGGCCGGGTGTTGTCGAAGGTCTCCATCACCCCCGAAAAGCCCTTGCCCACCTCGATTTCCGGGTTGCCCAGCAGGTTCTCCCTGGGAATGCGGACGTTGTCGAACCGGATCGCCGCGGTGTCGGAGCCCTTGATGCCGAGCTTGTGCTCGAGCCGTTCGACGGTGACGCCGGGGTGCTCCCGCGGCACGATGAACGACTTGATCGCGGCCCGCCCCGCCGCCTTGTCCAGCGTGGCCCACACCACGATGTGGGTGGCGCGCGAGCCGGCGGTGACGAAGATCTTCTCGCCGTTGATCACGTATTCGTCGCCGTCCAGCTTGGCGGTGGTCGACACCGCCGCCGAGTCGGAGCCGAAGCCCGGCTCCGTGATGGCCATCGCCGCCCACACCTTGCCCAGGCGCTCGAGCTGCTCCGGGGTGGCGACGGCGGAGATGGCCGCGTTGCCCAAACCCTGATAGGGGACCGAGAGCATCATCGCGACGTCGCCCCAGCAGGCCTCCAAGGTTTGCAGCAGCGCCGCCATGTTGGCGCCGTTGTGGTTTTGGTCCCTGTCCTGGTTTTCGTCGCCCAGGTTGTCGGCCCCGGCGAATTCGATCGACTCCGAGGCGCCCGCGAACAGGTTGTACAGGGTGTCGAGTTCGACGGGGTAGGCGTGTTCCTTCAGGTCGTACTTGCGGGCGATCGGCCGCATCAGCTCCGCGGCACCCTGATGGGTCTTGACGACGACCGCTTGCAGCTTGCGGGGCAGTTCCAGATTGATTGCCATGATTGGTCTTTCGGTAGTCCGGATCGGGGGAGGCGCCTAGATGACTACGACGCCCTCGGCCACGCCGATGGCGCGCAGATCGCGATACCAGCGCTCGACGGGGTGTTCCTTGGTGAAGCCGTGGCCGCCGAGCAGCTGCACGCCGTCCAGGCCGATCTGCATGCCCTTGTCGGTGCCGAGTCGCTTGGCCAGCGCCGCCTCGCGGACGAAGGGCAGGCCCTGCTCGGCGCGGGCCGCGCCGCGCCAGGTGATCAGCCGCAGCCCGTCGAGCTCGATGGCGATGTTGGCGCACATGAACGCGACGGCCTGACGGTGCGCGATCGGCTCGCCGAAGGCCTCGCGCTCCTTGACATAGGGGATGACGTAGTCGAGCACCGCGTGCGAGGTGCCCACCGCCAGCGCGGCCCAGCCCAGCCGGGCCAGCGCGATCGCCTCCGAGTAGTCGTCATCGGTTGCCTCGTCCTCACCGAGCCGCGCGCTCAACGGCACCGACACCCCGGAGAGCTCGACGTGGCCCAGGGCCGCCGCGCGGATGCCCATGCTCGGATCCGCCCTGACGGTAAGGCCTTTCGTCGACGACTCGACGATGAACAGGGCCGGCTTGCCGTCGAGTTGTGCCCCGACGATGAACAGCTCCGCGTCGGCCGCCGCCGGGACCAACGACTTCACGCCGTCGAGGCGGTAGCCGCTCGGGGTGCGCACCGCGGTGGTCGTCAGGCGGGTGGGGTCGAACAGCGGCTGCGGCTCGGCGATCGCGACGCAGGCCTGCGGCACGTTCTCGCCGGCGAACTCGTGCAAGTAGGTGGCCTGCTGGTCCGCGCTGCCCCAATGGGTCAGCGCGGCGGCCACTCCGCCGGGCGCCAGGATCGGCAGCGCGAGACCCATGTCGCCGTACGCCAGCGCCTCGGCCACCAGCACGTTGGTGACGCTGGAGCGGTGCGCAGCGATGCCGTCGAAGTCCTCGGGGATGTTGATCGCGGTGATGCCCAACTCGGCGGCCTTGGCGATCAGGTCGGGCGGGTAGGTCGCCGCCTCGTCGGCGTCGTGTGCCGCGGGGCGCAGCACCTCCTCGGCGAATTCGGTGAGCGTCTCGACGATCATCTTCTGGTCGTCGTCGGGCGTCAGGTCGAAGTAGTCCTTGCCGCTCGACTTGAGCCGGGTCGGCCCGCCGCGCAGATTCTGCAGCCGCGTGAACTGCCGGGACGCGGCGGCAGCCGTGGAGAAGATCGTCTTCGTCCCGTATTGCAGGCCGCGGTTGACCGGGTCGCGCAGCTGGTATTTGTCCAGGAACTCCTGCCCCATCAGCGGGGTGAGCAGCGCGATGGCGATGTCGACGCCCGTGCGCTTGTGCGGTTGCAGCCCGATCCCGCTCTGCCGGTCTTTGCGCTTGCGTGAGCGGGCGGATTTGGACGTTTGTGGTGAACCGGAACGAGTGTCGGTCATGTCGGCAGCCTCTGCTGTTGGGGCAATGCGGATAAGCTTATCTTACTCCGGAGTAAGATCACAGAGAACACTTGTTAACTAATTCACAGGGCCGCCGAGGCTGCCGAGGACGCGCGCGTGCAGCGGCCCGTTCGTCGCCAGTGCGCTGCCCCGGTGCGGTCCGGCGACGCCGTCAAGGCCGGTCAGGTTCCCGCCCGCCTCGCGCACCAGGATGTCGAGGGCGGCGAGATCCCACACCGACACCTCGGGTTCGGTGGCGATGTCGACGGCGCCTTCGGCCAGCAGGCAGTAGGACAGGAAGTCCCCGAAGGCGCGCACCCGCCACACCGCATCGGTCAGCGCGATGAAGCGCTCGCGCAGTCCGCGCTGAGCCCAGCCGGACAGGCTGGAGAACGAGAGACTCGCCGAATCCAGTTGGGCCACAGAGGAAACTGCCAGCCGGCGCGGCGGTGCGCCGTCCACCGAGACGAAGGCGCCCCGGCCGCGCGAAGCCCACCAGCGACGCTGCAGTGCGGGCGCGCTGACGACGCCGACGGTGGGCACACCGTCTTCGAGCAGCGCGATCAGGCTGGCCCACACCGGCACCCCCCGCACGAAGTTCTTGGTGCCGTCGATGGGGTCGATGATCCACTGCCGTCCGGTGAAGGTGGTGGTTCCGCCGAACTCCTCGCCGACGATGCTGTCGTGCGGGCGTTCGCGCCCCAGCGCCCCCCGCAGCTCCGTCTCGACCGCGCGGTCGGCGTCGGTGACCGGGGTCAGGTCGGGTTTGGTGTCGACGCGCAGGTCGAGCGCCCCGAAGCGGGCGGAGGTCAGCGCGTCCGCGCGGTCGGCCAGCGTCAGCGCCAACGTGAGATCGTCCCGGCTCATGACGCAGTCCTATCACGGCCTTACCATGGCGGCGTGTGGGAATTCGGTGTGCTGATCCTGCTGATGGCCGTTCTCGCGGTGGCACTCGCCCAGCGGTTCCTCCCGCGCGGGCCCAAGGGCGAACTGCTCAACGGCACGCTGCTGGTCACCGGGGTGAGCCCGCGGCCGGACGCCACCGGTGAACAGTTCGTCACCATCGCCGGAGTGATCAACGGGCCCACCGTCAGCGAGCACGCGGTGTATCAGCGCATGGCGATGGACGTCGACCACTGGCCCACCATGGGCCAGTTGTTCCCGGTGGTGTATTCGCCGAAGAATCCCGACAACTGGCGGCTGGCGCCCTCGGAGCCGCCCCCGGTGTAGCGAAAGGCCGCGACAGGACTCAGCGCCGATTGTTGAGGTTGTCGACGACGCCCCGCAGTACCTCGGGGTGGCGCAAGAACGGCGTGATGATGTCCACGGGCAGCGGGAAGACGACGGTCGAATTCTGGTCCGCCCCCAATTCCAGCAGCGTTTGCAGATACCGCAATTGCAGTGATGCGGGGCTCTTGGACAGGGTCTCCGCGGCTTCGCGCAGCTCTTCGGAGGCCTGCAACTCTCCGCGGGCGTTGATGACCTTCGCGCGGCGTTCACGTTCGGCTTCGGCCTCGCGGGCCATCGCCCGCTGCATCGACTCGGGAATCTCGACGTCTTTGATCTCCACGACGCGAACCTGCACACCCCAAGGTTCGGTCTGCTTTTCGATGATCGTGCGCAGGTCGCTGTTGAGGTCCTCCCGGTGCGCCAGCAGGGTGTCCAAGTCGGCCCGTCCCAGCAGCGAGCGCAGCGTCGTCTGGGCGATCTGCGAGGTGGCCACGGCGTAATTCTCCACCGCCAGAATCGCTTTCAGCGGCTCCATCACCTGGAACATGACGACGGCATTGACCCTGGCCGGGACGTTGTCGCGGGTGATCACCTCCTGCGGCGGAATGGTCAGCGTCACCAGCCGCTGATCCACGCGAATCATCTTGTCCAGGAAGGGGATCAGGAAGCGAAGGCCTGGACCGTACAGGGGGCGCACGTGACCCATCCGGAAGACGACTCCGCGTTCGTACTCGCGCAGCACGGCCAGCGACCACATCGCGAGGACGGCGAGCCCGACAAACCCGGCGATGACGACGACGATCACGACGGAAGTCATGTGGCGTTGCCCTCCTTGCTCTCCCAGCTGCCCCAGCGAGTCGAATACCTGTCGATCGCCGCGGCCGCCTGGTCCTCGAGCGCGGTGCGGTGCGGCAGGTGATCGGGCGCATTGGACGGGGTGTTCCACAGGTGGCGGACCAGCGGCAGGCCGAGCAGCGCGACGATCGAGATGGTGCCGGCCAAGACCAACACGTCAGCGCCCGAGTGGTTGGTGAACATCGTCGCCAGGGGCAGCACGATCCCGAATCCGGCTACGCAACAGGCGATCCCGCGGTGGAACCGTCCGGCGTCCGAATGCGGCCACGGGTCCACCTCGCGGCTGATCTCCCGGCCGTGATCGGACGTCGTGCAACCGGTCTTGACGGGACAGCTGTTGCACACCACCGGCTGGGCGCGATACCGCATGACCCGGTGGCGCGGGTCGAACGAAGTCGGCCATAGCCAGTGGTCCTGCGGGCACACCCAGGCGTCGTGATCCGGCCGGTAGGTGAATTGCCCTGTGCGCCAACGCGCCGCGCGGGCCGACGCACTCCTGGCCATCGAGTCGAAACTCCAGCCGATGGCCACCAGCGCGAGGGAATACCCGGCGATCAGCCATACCGAGGCGGCCGGTTGAGTCACCTGTCAGTCCTTCGCCGCCACCGGGGCACCGGTCTCCGGCTCGGTCGGGGCTTCGACGTAGAGCGGATGTTCGGGCAGCTCTTGAACCGTCGAACCCGTGCGGAAATGCCGCAACGCCGTCCAGGCGATCCAGACGAACGGCAGCACACCGCCGACGATCAGAATGAGGTCGCCCGGCATCCGCAGCCATTCGATCACCGCATTCCCGGGTCTGGTGATGTAGCCCAGCGAACGAGCCTCGAAATAGCCGTCGTTGACCGAGTGATACAGCTGCAGCACGCCCAGCGGCAACAGGGTGACGAACACCATCCACGCCAGGCCGATGTTCATGCACCAGAACGAGATTCGCGCCAGCTGCTCCGGCCACTTGTCGGCCGGGATCACGTAGCGGAACGTGAACATCGCCAGGCCGACGGCGAGCATGCCGTAGACGCCCATCATCGCGCCGTGTGCGTGGTTGGCGGTCAGCGCGGTCCCGATCTGGTAGTAGGACACGATCGGCAGGTTGATCAGGAACCCGAAGATGCCCGCGCCCAGGAAGTTCCAGAAGCCCACCGCGACCAGGAACATGACCGCCCACCGATGCGGGAAGGGGTTGGTGTCGCCGGACTGCTGGCGCGCCCCCAGTTGCAGGAACGCCCACGCCTCGACGGTGAGGAAGGTCAACGGAATCACTTCGGCCGCCGAGAAGAACGCGCCCAGCGCCATGTGCTCCACCGGGGTGCCCGAGAAGTACAGGTGGTGCATGGTGCCGATGACGCCGCCCGCGGAGTACAGGATGACGTCAAGGAAGATCACGCCCAGCGCGATCCGTTCGCGCACCACGCCCAGCAACACGAACATGTAGGCCACCATCACCGTGGTGAACAACTCGAGGAAGTCCTCGACCCACAGGTGGACCACCCAGAACCGCCAGAACTCGGCGACGGTGTAATGCGTGCCGCTGCCGGCCAACAGCCCGACGGTGTAGAACGCCGGGATCGCCAGCCCGGAGAAGAAGAACAACCATGGCATGTTCATCTTCGACTCGCCTTTGAGCCGGGCCCGCATGCCCCGGAAGATGATCGCAATCCACACGAACAACCCGACGATCAGCAGGATCTGAAACAGCCGCGGCAGGTCCAGATACTCCCACTGCTGGGACAGCAGCCCATGTGGGATCACTCCGTAGATTGAGAGCGCCTCGCAAATCAGCGAACCGAACACCACCACCGCGACCGCGCCGAGCAGGACGTACGCCAGCAACCCCTGACGGCGCGGCTCGCGGCGGGCGATGAACGGCACCAGGAAGATGCCGCCGGCTAGGAAGGCCGCCGCGGTCCAGAACAGCGCCAGCTGCACGTGCCACGTGCGCGCCAGGTTGTAGGGCAGCACCCGGGCCAGGTCCAGCCCGAAGAAGGTCGACAGGTCGGCCCGGTAGTGCTCGGCGGCCGCGCCCAGCAGCGTCTGCGCCAGGAACAGCACAGAGACGATCGCGAAGAACCACACGCACGCGCGCTGCGCCGGCGTCAGGCTCACCTCGCCCGGTTGGCGGAATGACAGCGTGGACGACTCTGCGCTGTGCCAGCCGACCTTCTGGCTCCATCGCCCGTAGACGGCGAACATCGCGCCGATGCCACCGAGCAGCGCGATCAGCGACAGCGCCGACCACACGATCACCGGCGCGGTCGGGCCGTTGTCGACCCGCGGCTCGGCCGGCCAGTTGTTGGTGTAGCTGTACTTGTGACCGGGGCGTTCGGCCGCGCCTGCCCAGGCCGTCCACGCGAAGAACGCCGTCAGGTCGTGGATCTGCGCCTTGTCGGTGATCATCCGGGGCAGCAACCCGTACTTGGTCGAGTTCTCGCCGAAGTAGGTGGCGTAGTGGTTTTGGATGTGGTCGAACGCCGCGGCCTGCCGGTCGGTGAACACCAGCGTCTTGGAGTTGGGGTTGTATCGGTTGGTACGGAACTCGGTGACCACTCGATCGCGCGGGTCGGTCACCCCCTGCGCCCGCAGCTGGTCGGCGACGTCCTGCGTCGCCATCCGCAGGTATTCGGCGGTGTAGTCGGGCCCCAGGTATGCGCCGTGCCCCAGCACCGAGCCGTATTCCATCAGGCCCCGAGTCTGGTAGAGCTCCTGCCCCCGAGTGATGTCGTCGCCGGTGAACAGCAGCTGGCCCGATTCGTTGACGACCCTGTCCGGCATCGGCATCGACGCCGAGTAGGTGCGGTAGGCCAGGATGCCCATGACCAGGAAGCCGAAGATCATGACCAGGGCGACGCCCTGAAGCCAGCCTTTGCCTACCAGGGGCTGTGAGGAAGTCGGTTGAGCGGTCTGTTGAGCGGCCATACGCGAGTCTCCCGTCTCCGATGATGGGTGGTGACGCCCCGCCGTCCATCTGCGCAAACAGCTTGTATTCGGTTGTCATCGCCGGGGGAACGCCAATTCTTCGCCGTCACACGTCGCCAAGGGCCTATGGCATCTGTTTCGGGACCAATGCCCCTGGGCGAGAGTGGCTTCCCCCCATAACGTCATGGCTGGGCGACGCGAAAGTTCCCCGCTTACACCTCAGCAGAGGAGACCGCGATGAGCAATAGCCTCCCGGCTCCGGCAGTCGTCGTAGGGGTGGACGGCTCGAGGGCGGCGCAGCAGGCCGCCCTGTGGGCGATCGACGAGGCCGTCAGCCGCGATATCCCGATGCGATTGGTCTATGTCGTCGACCCGCAGGACGCCACCACCGCGCAGGCCTGCGAGGCGCGCCTCGCAGGCGCGAGGACGGCGCTGGCCGACGCCCATCGGTCCGTGGGCGCCACCGGCGCTCCGGTCAAGATCGAAACCGACATCCTGTGCGGAAGGCCGCTCACCAAGCTGCTGGAGGAGTCGCGGTCGGCGGCCATGATCTGCGTCGGCTCGATCGGGCTCAACCACGCCCGCCATGGCGGAACCCCGGTCGCGACGGCGTTGGCCGGCTCGGCCCGGTGCCCGGTCGCGGTCATCCGGCAGCCGGCAAGACGGTCGGCGGCGCCGAAGGTGACGACGGTGCTGGCCGAGGCCGACAACGGCATGGTGCTGCGGCATGCGTTCGATGAGGCGAGGCTGCGCGAGGCGACGCTGCGCGCGCTCTGGGTGTATCGCGGTGAGGACTCCCAGGACGACGGTGACGGAACGCGTTCGGCGCAAGCGCAATTGACTCGACGGCTCGCGCGTTGGACGCGGCTGTACCCGGACGTGCGGGCGGAGCCCGCGATCGTGCGCGACAGTGTGGAGCAGTACCTGCGCGCCAACCCGGAAGCCGGGCAGCTGCTGGTCACCGAAGGTCATACCGCTGAGCGGGTTTGCAACGCGGGACATTCCGTGCTGGCGATACGGTGCGGCAACCTGTGACCGCGGGAATGGCGGAAGCGAACGCCGATCTGGTCGGCCGCGCCGACGTGGAGGCGCTCCTGCGCCGCTTCTACGGGCGGGCGCTGGCCGACGAGGTGCTGGCCGAGCCGTTCGCCGGCTTGCGCGCCGTCGGTTTGGACGCACACATTCCGAGGATGTGCGATTTCTGGGAGACGGTGCTCTTTCGCGCGGGAAGCTACCGCGGCAGCGCGTTGCAGGCGCACCGCGACATCCACCGGCGGACCCCGCTGTCCAACCGCCACTTCCTGCGCTGGCTCAGCATCTGGCACACCACCGTCGACGACATGTATCGCGGACCGGCGGCCGACCGGGCGAAGGTTCAGGGCGCCCGGATCGCCTGGGCCATGCACCGCCGGCTCACCGGACTCGACGCACCCGAACTGCTCGCCACCGCGGCTTCGTGATCAGCCGTGGCTGATGCGCAGCAGCTCCTCGAGGTTGGGCAGCTTGACGCGGGGACGCCCGTGCGGCTCACCGGCGGCGCGCTCGTGACGGTCGATGACCTCCCAGTGCGCTGAGGTGACCAGCTTCGGCTGGCGTGAGGCCAGCCACTCGGCCAGCTTGTCGGCGTGGTCCTCGGGGAAGTCCGCCAGGTCGCCGGCTTTCGCGCGACCCAGATCGGCCAGCAGGGTGTCGACCGTCTCCTGGGAGTCCTTCTTATTCGTGCCGATGACACCCGTCGGGCCGCGCTTGATCCATCCGGCGACGTATTCGTTGCGGCTTCCCTCCACCCGGCCGGCGGTATTGGGGATGGTCGCGGTCTTGTCGTCGAACGGCAGCCCCGGCGTGGGCATACCTCGGTAGCCGACCGACCGCACCACCAGCTGAACCGGCAGTTCCTCGCGCTCGCCGGTGTCCTTTGCGGACACCCGGCCGCTGTCGTCGGTGACCAGTTCGTTGCGGCCCAGCACGATGCTCTCCACTTTGCCGTCGCCCTTGATCTCGATCGGCGAAGTCATGAACCGGAACACGATTCGACGATGGCCGGGCCGTGGCGCGCGCCCGGCGTAATCGCGCAACACCTTGATGTTCAGCTTCGTCGTCTTGTCCGCGGCGGCCTCGTCGTCAGCTGTGATGCCCTCCAGCTGCGCTGGATCGACGATCACGTCGACGCCCTCCAGATCCGCCAGCTCGCGCAACTCCAGCGTGGTGAACGCGGTCTGCAGCGGCCCGCGTCGCCCGATCACCACCACTTCCTCCACACCACACGGCCGCAGCGAATCCAGGGCGTGGTCGGCGATGTCGGTGCGTGCGAGCACATCGGGATCGGTCACCAGGATGCGCGCGACGTCCAGGGCGACGTTGCCGTTGCCGACGACGACGGCCCGGGCGCCCGACAGGTCCGGGCCGGGTTCTTGGAAGTGTGGGTGCGCGTTGTACCAACCCACGAATTCGACGGCGGCCATGCTGCCGGGCAGGTCCTCGCCGGGAATCTTCAGCGACCGGTCGGACTGCGCCCCGACGGCGTAGACCACGGCGTCGTAGCGTTCGGTGAGCTCACCGGGCAGCACGTGCTCACCGACCACGACGTTGCCGAAGAATCGGAAGCGCGGATCCTCGGCGGTCTTTTCGAACTGCTTGCTGATCGACTTGATCTTCGGGTGGTCGGGCGCGACGCCGGAGCGCACCAGCCCCCACGGGGTGGGCAGCATTTCCAGCATGTCGACGGCCATATCGAGGTTCTCGGCCGCGTCGGCCGCCTTGAGCAGGGCTGACGCGGCGAAGAATCCCGACGGTCCCGAGCCGACGATTGCAACGTGGTATGGGCGCATACTCGACCTTCTATTCGTGCCCGGTGAGCGCGCGGGGGGCTGTCGGCGCGCAGTGCGGGGCGCACATGATCGTGATTCGATGCTAAACGCATGACCGCTGGTCGTGGGCGGGGCACTCGCCGGGAGACGAGGTGCCTGGCGGGCCCCGGTAACGTTGTCGGCTGTGGAACCCGACCGTCAAGCCGATATCGCCGCCCTTGACTCCACCCTGACCACGGTGGAGCGGGTGCTCGATGTGGACGGTCTGCGCAGCCGCATCGAGAAGCTCGAACACGAGGCGTCCGATCCCCAGTTGTGGGACGACCAGGCCCGCGCGCAGCGGGTGACCAGCGAACTGTCACACGCGCAAGGGGAGCTGCGCCGCATCGAGGAGCTGCGCCGGCGCCTCGACGACCTTCCGGTGCTCTACGAGCTGGCGGCCGAAGAAGCAGAAGGTGCCGCCAGCAAAACGGAAGCGCTCGCCGAGGCGGACGCCGAGCTGAAGGCGCTGCGCGCCGACATCGAGGCCACCGAGGTGCGCACGCTGCTGTCCGGCGAATACGACGAGCGGGAGGCGCTGGTGACCATCCGCTCCGGCGCCGGCGGGGTGGATGCGGCCGACTGGGCCGAGATGCTGATGCGGATGTACATCCGGTGGGCCGAGCAGCACAAGTATCCCGTCGAAGTGTTCGACACCTCCTACGCCGAGGAGGCGGGCATCAAGAGCGCGACGTTCGCCGTGCACGCCCCGTTCGCCTACGGCACGTTGTCCGTCGAGCAGGGCACCCATCGATTGGTGCGGATCAGCCCGTTCGACAACCAGAATCGACGCCAGACGTCGTTCGCCGAAGTCGAGGTCCTTCCGGTGGTGGACACCACCGATCACATCGACATTCCGGAAGGCGATGTGCGGGTTGATGTTTACCGCTCCAGCGGCCCGGGCGGCCAATCGGTGAACACCACCGACTCGGCGGTTCGTCTAACCCACATCCCAACGGGTATCGTCGTGACTTGCCAGAACGAAAAATCGCAACTGCAGAACAAGATTTCGGCGATGCGGGTGCTTCAGGCAAAGTTGTTGGAGCGCAAGCGTTCCGAAGAACGGGCCGAGCTGGACGCGTTGAAAGGCGAAGGCGGCAGTTCGTGGGGCAACCAGATGCGCTCCTACGTGCTGCACCCGTATCAGATGGTCAAGGATCTGCGGACCGACTACGAGGTCGGTAATCCGGCGGCCGTCCTGGACGGAGACATCGACGGGTTCCTGGAAGCGGGAATCCGGTGGCGCAACCGAAAAGATGACGACTAACACAACTCTTCTCGCCTCGCCCGCGGTGATAAAGGCGCTGGGCTGGCACGAATTCTGGCGCGGCGACGTCGGCCAATGGATCATCACCAGGGGTCTGCGGATCGTGATGGTGCTGATCGTGGCGGTGCTGGCGGCCCGGTTCGTCAACTGGGTCGCGCAGCAGGTGACCCGTCAGCTCAACCTGGGCTTCACCGAAAGCGACGCGCTGGTGCGCTCGGAGGCCACCAAGCACCGCCAGGCCATGGCCTCGGTGATCTCCTGGGTGTCGGTGGTCCTCATCAGTATCTGGGTCATCATGCAGATCGCCGACGTGCTGCAGTTCTCCGTCGGTGGGCTGGTCGCGCCGGCCACCGTGGTCGGCGCCGCGCTGGGGTTCGGCGCGCAGCAGCTGGTGAGGGATCTGCTGTCCGGTTTCTTCATCCTGGCCGAGAGGCAGTACGGCTTCGGGGACCTGGTCACCCTCACCGTCGTGGCGTCGACGGAGGCCAGCGGGACCGTCGAGAACGTGACGCTGCGGGTGACCCGGCTGCGCTCACCGGACGGCGAGGTGCTGACCATCCCCAACGGGCAGATCGTGAAGGTGGTGAACCTCTCCAAGGACTGGGCGCGCGCAGTGGTGGACATCCCGGTGTCCACCAGCGCCGACCTGAACCGGGTCAACGAGGTCCTGCACCAGGAGTGCGACCGCGCCATGGACAACCCGGTGCTCGGGGACTTGCTGTTGGATGCCCCCACGGTCATGGGCGTGGAGAGCATCGAAGTCGACACCGTCACCTTGCGCCTGGTGGCCCGGACCCTGCCCGGCAAGCAGTTCGAGGCCGGCCGGCAACTGCGCGTCCTGGTCATTCGCGCGCTGGCCCGCGTCGGCATCATGACCGCGGCGGACGCGACGGTGGGGCTGGTGGAAGACCCGTCGGTCCCGGCCGCCCAGGCCGCCGAAGACCGGATCGACGACGACGTGCAAGGTGCGGTGCAGAAGCGTTGAAGTTCACCCTGAGCATCTTCGAGAAGCGCAGCGGGGACTCCGACTCAGATCACCGCTGGCCGCAATACATGTTCGGCGGGCGAGTCCGCACGTCGACCCTGGTGTTGATCGTCGCCTTCTTCGTCGTGTGGTGGGTCTACGACACCTATCGTCCCGAACCGGCGCCCAAGCCGCCGGCGCAGCAAGTCGTGCCCCCGGGCTTCGTTCCGGACCCCAACTACACCTGGGTGCCCCGCAGTCGCGTGCAGCAGCCGCCGGCCACGCCCACCTATACGCCGACCCCGACGAGCACGCCGCCGCCACCGCCGCCACCTCCGCCGGTGACGACGACCACGACGCCGCCGCCGCTGCAGCTGCCGCAGTTGCCTTGCCTGCTGCCGCCGCCGTTCTGTCCACCCAGTACGAGCCCGACCACACCGCCTCCTCAGCTACCGCAGCCAGGGCCCGGTCCGGCGCCCAGTTCACCGCCGCCAGCCAGTTGACTTGGCTTGCCAGCGAAATTCACGGCTACACTGGCGTGCCGTGATGATCACCCTGGACCATGTCAGCAAGAAGTACAAAGCGTCGGCCCGCCCGGCGTTGGAGGACGTCAACGTCAAAATCGACAAGGGTGAATTCGTCTTCCTGATCGGCCCGTCGGGCTCCGGCAAGTCGACGTTCATGCGGCTGCTGCTCGGCGAGGAGAACCCGACGTCCGGCGACATCCGGGTGTCGAAGTTCCACGTCAACAAGCTGCGCGGCCGTCACATCCCCAAGCTGCGTCAGGTGATCGGGACCGTCTTCCAGGACTTCCGCCTGTTGCAACAGAAGACCGTGTACGAAAACGTCGCCTTCGCGCTGGAAGTGATCGGCAAACGGACCGACGCGATCAACCGGGTGGTGCCCGAGGTGCTGGAAACCGTCGGCCTGTCGGGCAAAGCCAACCGGCTGCCGAACGAGTTGTCCGGTGGCGAGCAGCAACGCGTCGCGATCGCGCGCGCGTACGTCAACCGGCCCCTGGTTCTGCTGGCCGACGAGCCGACTGGCAATCTCGACCCGGACACCAGTAAGGACATCATGGATTTGTTGGAGCGGATCAACCGCACGGGGACGACGGTGGTGATGGCGACGCACGACCACCACATCGTCGACTCGATGCGCCAGCGCGTCGTGGAGTTGTCGCTGGGGCGGCTGGTTCGCGACGAGCAGCGCGGCATCTATGGGATGGACCGCTAAGTGCGCTTTGGCTTCCTGTTCAACGAGGTCCTGACCGGTCTTCGTCGGAACGTCACGATGACGGCCGCGATGATCCTCACCACGGCCATCTCCATCGGCTTGTTCGGCGGCGGCCTGCTGGTGGTCCGGCTGGCCGACAACTCGCGGGAGATCTATCTCGACCGCGTCGAGACGCAGGTCTTCCTCACCGACGACATCTCCGCCAACGACGCGACGTGTGCGTCGGCTCCGTGTAAAGCGCTGCGGGACAAGATCGATGCACGACAAGACGTCAAATCGGTGCGCTTCATCAACCGGCAGGACGCCTACAACGACGCGATCAAGAAGTTCCCGGAGTTCAAGGACGTGGCCGGCAAGGAATCGTTTCCCGCGTCGTTCATCGTCAAGCTGAACAATCCCGAACAGCACGCGGAGTTCGATGCCGCGATGCAGGGTCAGCCCGGGGTGCGCAGCATCCTCAACGAAAAGGATTTGATCGACCGGTTATTCGCCGTTCTGGACGGTTTGCGCGACGCCGCATTCGCCGTCGCGCTGGTGCAGGCCGTCGGGGCGATCCTGCTGATCGCCAATATGGTGCAAGTCGCCGCCTACACGCGACGCACCGAAATCGGGATCATGCGCTCGGTCGGCGCCAGTCGCTGGTACACGCAGTTGCCCTTCTTGGTGGAGGCGATGCTGGCCGCGTCCATCGGTGTGGCCATCGCGATCGTCGGCCTGATCCTGGTGCGGGCGTGGTTCCTGGACAACGCGCTGAGCCAGTTCTACCAAGCTCATTTGATCGCGAAGGTCGACTATGCCGACATCCTCTACATCTCGCCGTGGTTGTTCCTGCTCGGCGTGTCGATGGCCGGGCTGACCGCCTACGCGACGTTGCGCCTCTACATTCGGCGGTAGCTATGGCCAAAGATCTTGGCCGGGCCAAGGGGGCGGGCGGCAAGCGCGGCAGCAAACAGATTGTCGCCACCAATCGCAAAGCGCGGCACAACTATTCGATTCTCGAAGAGTTCGAGGCCGGAGTGGCTTTGCTGGGCACAGAGGTGAAGAGCCTGCGCGAGGGCCACGCGTCTTTGGCCGACGCGTTCGCAACCGTCGACGACGGCGAAGTGTGGTTGCGCAACTTGCACATTCCGGAGTATCAGCACGGTAGCTGGACCAACCATGAGCCCCGTCGCAACCGAAAGTTGTTGTTACATAGGCAACAAATCGACCGTCTGGTCGGAAAGATACGAGATGGTAACCTCGCCCTCGTGCCGATGTCTCTGTATTTCTCCGAAGGAAAGGTCAAGGTCGAGCTCGCGCTGGCGCGCGGCAAGCGAGCGCACGACAAACGCCAGGACATGGCCCGCCGCGATGCCCAGCGCGAAGTGGTCCGTGAATTGGGTCGCCGAGCCAAGGGCATGAACTGATCGGGGCCGCTTACGCCCAGCTGTCGGCCGTCACGTACGGCGTCAGCGATTTCGTGGGCGGTGTAGCCGCTCGACGGGTGGCCGCGCTACGCGTGATGCTGGTGGTCTACCCGATCGAGACCTTCTTGCTGGGCGCGCTGGCCCTCGTCGTGGGCGGGCCCATCTCGCGCGGCGCCATCTTCTGGGGCGGCCTGTACGGCGTCGGGATGGCGGTCGGCATGTGGGCGTTCTTCGCGGCGCTGGGCGCCGGGCCGATCTCCGTCGTCTCGCCGCTGGCCGCGGTCCTCAACGCCGCCGTGCCGGTGGCGGTCGGAGTGGCCCTGGGGGAGCGTCCCGGGCCGGGGGCCTCTGTGGGCGTCGTACTGGCCCTCATCGCGGTCATGCTGGTGAGCCGGGAGGCGACGGCGCAGGGCGTGACACCGTATCGGTTCACCCCGAAGGTGGCCTGGCTCACACTGCTGGCCGGCTCGGCGATGGGGCTGAACCTGGTGTTTCTCCACCAGGCGCCGCACGCGTGCAAGCTGTGGCCGCTGGTCTTCGCCCGGCTCTCGGCCACCGTGGTGATCTTCGTGATGGCCGCGGCCAGCGACAACTTTCGGGCGCCGCGCGGCAAGCCCATGAAGCTCGCCTGGGCCGTGGCCCTGTTGGACATCTGCGCCAACGTCACCATGCTGCTGGCCCTGCACACCTGGCTGCTCTCGCTGGCCAGCATCCTGATCTCGCTCTACCCGGCCGCGACGGTGGTGCTGGCGATGGTCGTGCTGCGCGAGCGGCTGACCCGCTGGCAGGGCTTCGGCATGGTGATGGCCATGGGATCCGTGGCCATGATCGCGGCCAGCTGACGACCTGGCCGGCCGACCGGCCTACTATCCGAGCATGGCCGATCGCCCCGTCACCAAGCTGGACAAGTCCGATGTGCTCGCTGGTCTGTTCGCGGTGTGGGACGACATCACCACACTGCTGGACGGGTTGCCGGAAGCGGAATGGCAGGCGGCCAGTCCGTTGCCCGGCTGGGACGTCAAGGCGCTGGTGGCGCACATGATCGGCACCGAATCCTTCCTCGCCGGCGCCCCCGCGCCCCAGCCCGACATCGACGTCTCGGCACTGGAGCATGTCCGCAACGACATCGGAGTGATGAATGAGTGCTGGGTGCGTCACCTGGCCGCCGAATCCGGCGCGGACGTGCTCAAACGCTTCAAGGGCATCACCGACGAACGGCGCAGGGCGCTGGCGGGCATGCCCGCCGAGGAGTGGGACGCCGTGACGCTGACACCGGTGGGTCCGGAGAGCTACGGGCGGTTCATGCGGGTCCGCGTGTTCGACTGCTGGATGCACGAGCAGGACATTCGTCAGGCCCTGGGGCGGCCGTCGTCCGACGATCAGCTCGTCGGGCCCGCGTCGGAACTGTCCCTCGCCGAGATCGCCGCGACGATGGGCTACGTGGTGGGCAAGCGGGCGAACGCGCCCGAGGGTTCGCGTGTGCTGTTCGAGCTCACCGGGCCGCTTGCCCGCGGCATCCGCGTCAGCGTCGACGGCCGGGCCCAGGTGGTCGACGACTTCGGCGGTCTGGAGCCGACGGTGACGATCCGGCTGGACGGGCTGCAGTTCACCCGGCTCGCCGGCGGGCGCCCGATGTGTGCCTCGCGGTCACAGGACATCGACCTCGGCGGAGACCAGGACGTGGCCGCCCGGGTCGTCGAGCACCTCAATTTCGTGATCTGATCGCCGCCGCTCGGGAAGACAACTCCGTTGCCGCGCGTTGATATCGGCGTACCATTGATTTTCCTGCCGAAAATCGGCGGGTGTGCGAGGGGCTGAAAGGTTTCGACATCGCGCATCGAATCAAGGGAAGCGTGCCGGTGCAGGCAAGAGACCACCGTAAGCGTCGTTGCAACCAGATAAGCGCCGATTCACATCAGCGCGACTACGCTCTCGCTGCCTAAGCGACAGCTAGTCCGTCAGACCGGGAAAGCCCTCGACCCGGAGCCTGGCGTCAGCTAGAGGGATCCACCGATGAGTCCGGTCGCGGGAGTCATCGGGACACCAACAGCGACTGGGATCGTCATCCTGGCTAGTCCGCGTGACCAGGAGATCCGAGCAGAGGCATAGTGGACTGCGCACGGAGAAGTCTTGAGGGAATGCCGTTGGACCCGGGTTCGATTCCCGGCAGCTCCACAACAGAAGGGCCGCAGAGATGCGGCCCTTCTTCTTTTCCTTCACGAAGCAAGGCCATTAAGGCGCAGAATCGTCCCCAGCGTCACGATTCCCGTCAAGATTGATGTTATAGACTCCCGAATAGTAGTTCCGATTTGAACCGTGCAAGGGGTTCGATGGGGGCCAAAGTTTTCGCGAGATTCCCTGGGTGTGTTGGAACCGCTTATTCATCAAGTGAGCCCTTCATCGGCTGGAAACGCCGGGCCAGATCCTCATTCAGCCGAGCGCAGATATATCGAAGAGGATTCGCACTTCTGAGGGCCAAAGACTCTGTTGGCGGTTAGCGAGAAAATGCAACATCGGTGCACATCGTGATCGTCTTGTGAAGGGACTGCGCCTGTAGGCGCCTGGTTTCGCCGCAGGTCCGTGTCCGAGATATTGCAGCAGTCATATCGGCTGTTATGAGGGTGAGGGGACACCGTGTCAGCAAAGGACACAAATCAGACGCCGCCGGACGACGCAGTCACCACTTCTCCCCGAAGCCGTTGGACGAAAATTCTGGTGTGGGTGGGCGGTGTACTGACCACAGCAGTTGTCGTTCCGGTTGTTGCTTGGGCCGTAGGCGGGCCCTTGCATTGGTTCACCAAGATAATCAGTCCGGAGGAGTACTTGTCTGCCACCGCAAGGGTTCCGTCGTCCAGAGCCAGCTGTCAACATGGCGGGGAAGGATGGGTCTTCAATAAGGATCCGCAGCACTTGCCCATGGTGCTTCCCAGGGATGACGTGGACGCGTGGGCAACCGCTAACGGAGGCATCCCAGCAAGCGGCAACTACGTCACGGTGGATTTGCAGGCGCGGAATGGACACACGGTTGTGGTCGACAGCATCTCAATCAATGTGGTCTCCCGTACAAACCCACTGCAAGGTACGTGGGCGAACACGTGGGCACAATGTGGGGGACTCAAGCCATATCGGTTCCAGGCAAACCTGGACACAACACCTCTCACTGTCACCGCTATCCCGGACGAGGGGGCTGTTCCAGAAGGCGAGGTGCGCCGTCCCGTGGAATTGCCGCACTCGATCAGCGCCTCGGACCCGACGGAAGTCTGGAATCTGACTGCGGTTACGACTAGTTGCACCTGCGAGTGGACCGCAACCCTGAACTGGACGTCAGAGGGTAGGCAGGGACACACCGAGATCACCAACAACGGTCATCCCTTCCGGGTCGCAGCCGTCACCCGCTCAACCCGTGTGCTGCCCGGTGACAACGGGTGGATGATCGTTAGACCGCAGAGTTAAACCGGCACCTGTTGTCACTTAGGACAGCCTCGATATAGGCCACCGGGCAGCATGACTGACAGCAATGACGCCCGCGCAGCATCGTCACACTCAACTCCACCAAGCCCGTTCGTCGAAGCACCGCCGGCGGGCTACACAGGATGGGTGTGGAAACGGCCGAGGGAGGATAAGACTAGGCAAGGCCGGTTGGATTTTGCCTGGGGTGAGCGGCTTTAATCGCCATACGACGGCGATGTCACGTTGTGCACGCCCGACACCGCATCGCGGGAACGTGTATCGGAAGAGCGAGTGAGGAGCTCTCATGACCTATCGCCGTCTTGCTTGGGCGCTCGGTGCGGTGGTGGCGGTGGCGGCGGCCCCCATTCCCGTCCAAGCCCATGGCGAGCCGCCGACGAAGTGTCTGACCAACACTCCCAAGGGCAAGCAGGTCTATGTGCCCTGCGATCTGCTCAACGCCGGCGCCAATTTCCCGCCGGGGCAGCGTTGTCCTCCACCGCTCGAGCAGTATCCGAAAGATGTGGCGGACTGGTGCGGCGAAGGCCCGGGCCTGGCGAGTACCACGCCCACGACTCCTCCGACTCCGACGAGCCCGACGAGCCCGACCAGCCCGGCGCGGACGACGAGCCCCACGAGTCCTACCACCTCAACGAGTCCTACGACTTCAACGGGTCCTGCTACCTCAACGAGTCCTACTACCTCAACGAGTCCTACTACCTCAACGGGTCCGACGACCTCAACGACCACCACGAGCCCGGCGGCTCCTGGTAATGCAGAATAACCAAAAGCTTTGGTGGACCTGACGTTTCGCTTCCAGCGGCTTCACTGACACACGCTGCGGGGTAACCCGACACGCGCCGGGCGATGGAACCCGCTTGGCAGCGCGTTGCTGTTCAATCAGCTCCGTTTTCCAGGCGGAGCACGGCGTCCACCGGCACATCGTGGTTGATGATCTGCTCGGCGACCACACACATTTGCATCCTGGTGTCGCGTGACATTCTGCGGAGCACTTCGAAGGCTTGCGTGCCGTCGAGTTGGAACCGGTCGGTGATGATGTCCGTGGCTTGGGCGATGAGGTCGCCGGGCCAGAGTTGACTGGCCCTGTCGGTCATCCTTCTAGCCAGTCTGTTCGCGGTCGCTGGGTGTCTCAGCGAGGTCGGTGAGCTCCCGGGCCTGAGCCTGCTTAACCGCGGCGAGCATGCGTGCGCTCAGGTCCAGGCATTCCCGCTCTCCGACGCCGCCGTTGACGGAATATCCGATCTGGCGCACCTGGATAGCGAATTGGGTTAGGTCGTCACACAGTTGTTTCATGGAAACCTTCTGGCTGTGAAAGGTCTTGGCATTGGCCATATGTGCCGCGGACGCCCACGTCCCGTCCGACTTAGACCCAATTCCGGACGCCTACGTCCCGCCGAATTGAGGGTTGTAACGTCCTGGAATCCTATACCCGCGAAGCAGCTTTGCACTAGTGCACTTGTAGAAAATCCGCCGTGGTCGACTGCCGCCGGTCAACCCGGCCAACGGCGGGCAGCGCTCGTCAGTCGCCGGCCTCGATTGCCGCGACTCTTGCGGCGGCGTCGGGTCCGCAGAAGCGCTGGAGGTCGACTCCGCCCGCGGCCAGCAGATCGTCGATGCGGCGTTTCAGGTCACCCGAGGAAAGGTGGGCATAGAGATTTCCACCAGGGCAAGAGGTCTGGGCTAGGTCGCGATGGCCCGCCAACGTGGCGGTTGCTATACGGAAATTCTGGGCGGCCCATGCGAACGCGCGAGCCGCTCCCTGAAGCTGGGCCTCCGACACGGCCTCTTGATCGAAGTCTCCTTCGCACAGCACGAGGAAATGGCCCGTCGTGTCGTAGTCGGTCGCGGTGTCACCCGCGATTTCGGTGCTCCGGAGTTCGTAGATGTTGCCGTTGCGGTCCACGCCGACGTGATAGGCGATGTCGATCCAGCCGTGCTGATCCTGGTGGTACCGCTGATCCCGTCGCAGGTGGCCCGGGGCATTGCGGTTGTCGCCAAGGACGACGGCCTCGTGGTGCAGGGTCATCCGGGTGATGGTGTGGCGCTTTCCGCCAGCGCCCGCTGGGCGCGCGCCCCAGGCGTCGCGGCAGAGCAACGGTGCCGCAATCTCCGACCTCAGGCTGACGCCGGTCGACGTCGGGGAAGGTCGCCGAGCCGAAGGCGGCCAGGATCGGATCATGGAAGCCACCCCTACGCCCACGCCGCCGGCCACCGCTAACAGCTGGCGTCGGCTGACGACGGCTGGCGAGTTATGGGGCCGGCCGGGCGCAGGCTCGCACACCGCCCTCACGATACGGGCGTGATCGCTTGACGCCGTCAAGATCCGGAAACAAAATCGCAGGTAACGAGATGGGCGCCACAATGAATCGACCGGTCGCCGCAGGCTTTCGCGGTGCGATCCGAAGCGCGATCGCCGCCGGGACCGTCTTCCTGGCAATGACCGCGGCTTGCGCGCGTGGCGACGCGGGACGCCCAGCCTTGGGCGCAAGCACGCGGGCTCCCGGACCGGACGTCGCGACAATCGTCAAACCGCCCGACCCGGCGCCCGCGGTTGACTTCACAAAAATCTCCCGGCTGATCAACGACGCGATCGCGGCGAACCGGTTGCCGGGTGCGGTTGTGGTCATCGGTCACGGCGGCAAGGTCGCCTTCCACCAGGCCTACGGTTCCCGCAAGCTGGCCGGCGAACCCGGCCTGGACGGGTCGCAGGCACCCGCCGAACCGATGACCGAGGACACGATCTTCGATTTGGCGTCGGTGACCAAGAGCCTCGCGACGGCGACCGCGGTCATGCAGCTCTACGAGCAAGGCAAGGTTGCGTTCGACGACCCCGTGCAGCAGTACCTGCCCGATTTCAACACCGGGAACGATCCGCGCCGCGCAAAGGTGACCGTTCGCATGCTCCTCACCCACACGTCCGGGGAAACCGGGGACGTGAACCTGGGAGACCCGTGGGGGCTGGACAAGGCCGACAAGGAAGAGGGCCTTCATCGCGCGCTCACCACGCCACTGGAGTCGGACCCCGGCCAGGCTTTCCGCTACTCGGACATCAATTTCATCCTGCTGGGAGCGCTGATCGAGAAGGCCACCGGCGAGGCCCTGGACGTCTACGTTCAGCGACAGGTGTTTGAGCCGCTCGGCATGGCAGACACCCGTTACCTCCCCCCGGCGCAAGCGTGTGGTCCGCACACGACGCTGGGCGCCGCGGTCGCCTGGGCTCCCGTGCCGCAAGACCAAGCGCCGGCCGCTTGCCCCGCGGGGACCTGGAACACCGGTCTGCTGGCCCGCATCGCACCGACGGCACGAGACGAAGAGGGCAGAGGGGATCCGGGCAAGAACCCGGACCTCGATCACCTGCTCCGGGGCACCGTGCAGGACACGACGGCGCGGCGCATGGGGGGTGTGGCCGGGCATGCGGGCGTGTTCTCGACGGCCCACGATGTCGGCGTTTTTGCCCAGGCACTGCTTGACCGGCTCGCGGGCCGTCCGAGCCAATTCCCCTTGGCGCAAACAACTCTCGAGATGATGACCAGTCCGCAGCAACCGGGACACACGCTCGAGCAACTCAAGGCGGCCAACGCCGCCGCCCGAGCGGCCGTCGCGAAGAGACCGAACAGAGCGGATCCGCTGCTCGCCCCGCACTATCCGGCGATCGCGGGGCAGAACCTGCGCGGCTTCGGCTGGGATATCGATACGGGCCAGTCCGCGCCGCGAGGCGTCGTCTTCCCGATCGGTAGCTTCGGCCACACCGGCTTCACCGGAACCTCCGTGTGGATGGACCCGAGCTCAGACACCTACGTCGTGGTGCTCTCGAATTCGATTCACACCCGGGGCAGTCCACCGATGTCGGATCTGCGCGGTGAGATTGCCACGGCAGCGGCTCAGGCCCTGGGCCTTTAGGGCCGCTCGAAGTGTTGGTAATCGAGGGGAGCCGTCCACTCACCACCCCACCGCCAGCCACGATCTGTGAAGACCCGGACCGCCGGGTCGCCGGCGTGTAAGAGTCCCGGATCAGTGCGGCTGCGGTCCAGGTAGGCCGCCGCGTTGCGCGGTTCGAAATATCCGCTTGCGTACAGGCACGGATTGACAAGTGGATTGAGATCGATCGCCCGGCCGTAAGCGTGCGGAGACCATTCGTCGGTCCCCGGGATGGTTCGGCAGTTGAACGCCGACGTGTTGTTGTCCTCCATGGACAATTCGTCATCCGCATCCGGATAGTGGTCGACCGTGCGGATCTTCTCGACGGGAAAACGCAGCCGGTAGAGCTGGTCGAAGATCGCGGTGACGTCCGGCACCAAGTCCTCGTACACGATCAGCTCGCCCCGATGCGCCTGGCCGTCGAAACCGATGTGGTCGAGGGTGATCCGTCGCAGGCGCCCCGGCTCGACGGGGCAGCCCGGCCGCCAGCTCGCGCCGAGCTCGGCGGCGGTGACCGGTTCGACGGTCGCGCCGGCGGGTGCAAGCGGCGCACCGGCCGACGATGACCCATCGGCCGACGATGACGGTGGAGCGGACCGCGACGGTGCCGCCGGAGGCGGCTGCGCGGCGGTGCACTGCACCAGCACGAGACACGCTGCGAGCATTCCCGCCACCGCGGGACCCCGCCGCTCGGAGGGCGTCAACTGGGATGAGTCCTCACCGCTTGCTTCTTCCATCCCTACCAGGCCGCCGCGACAAGCCGTATGGCCCGGCGAGCCCGGTGCCAAGCTACCTCGGATCGGCGCGGCGCCGGTTCCGATCAGGCGGATTGTGATCCTTTTGCGCACGTGGCCTCGCGCATACCTTCCCTCAGGTGACGTCAAATGTGGGCAGCCCCACGACCCAGGTACCTCGAGCCCTACCCGCCACGTTCAAGCAGGCCCTCTTCGTCGCGGTGACAGCCGGATTGGGTTATGGCTTCGACTCGTACGCGGTGAACATCTACGGCTTGGTGCTGCCGGACATAAAGAAGACGTTGCACATCACCGACGCCGAGGCCGGCTACATCGGCTCAATCTTCCTGCTGGGCTACACAATCGGCACCATCGGCTTCGGATACGCCGCCGACCGGTGGGGGCGTAAGACCACCCTCGGGGCGTCGATCCTGCTCTACGGCATCACCACCTCATTGGCCGGGCTCACGGCGAATGTCGCCGCCTTCACCGGACTTCGCTTCCTCACCGGGGTGGGCGGTGCCGGGGAACTGGCGGTCGGTGCGCCCTACACCGCCGAGGTCTGGCCTGCGAAGACGCGCGCCCTCGGAGTCGGCGGGGTGATCTTCTCCTTCTTCTCCCTGGGCTATGTCCTCGCAGCGGCCGTCGCGCTGGCCCTGGTGCCGCGGTTCGGTTGGCAGTCCGCCTTCATCGTGGCGATCGTCCCGGCCGTCGTCCTGTTCCTCGTCCGGCGGGGAATAGCCGAATCGCACCGGTACACCGACGTGCAGGCCCGGGTCGACAACGGGGCCAGCAAGCCGCGGCTGTGGCACCTTCCCGGCGTGCGTCGGCGACTGTTCTCCGGCTGGCTGATCTACACGGCCAACGCGGTCGGCTACTGGGGCGTGACCGTCTTCTTGACGACGTACATCGTCAAGAGGTTCCACGCCTCCTCGATCGAGGCGATCCGCTACGCGCTGCTGTTCTTCCTGCTCCAGGTCGTATTCGTCTACCTGGGAACCGCGCTCGCCGATTGGGTGGGCCGGCGCCCCTCGGCGATCCTCGCCGGAGTGATCGAGTTGGTCTCGACCGTCCTGGCCGCCACCTCCCACTCGTTGGACCGATACCTGGTCTTCGGTGCGATCGCCATCGCCACCCTCGGCTGGCTGTGGGGCGTCGGGGACACGTACGTCTCAGAGCTCTTCCCAACGGTGTTGCGCGGCACGGGTTTCGGCATCGCAGTTGGCGGCGGCCGCGTCGTCTCCATCGCGGCCCCGGCCGTGGTCGGTTGGGGCATCACGCATTACGGGCTCGAGGCGCCGTATCTGGCGCTCGCCGGCCTTTGGGCGCTGACGCTGCTCGGCTATGCGATCGGACCGGAGACGAAAGGCAAGGAACTCGAAGATCTGGCCGACGAGGCCCTCACCGAAGACCTCGTGCCCGTCAGGCCGGGGAACTAGCGAGCGGCCGCCGTCACGACCGGCGCGCCACGATCACCGGGACCTTGGCCCGGTTGACCACCGCCGCCCCGACCGATCCCAGCAACCTGCCCCTGACCCAGCCGCAGCCGTGGCTGCCGACCACGACGAGTTGCGCGCGCTGGGACGCCTCGATCAGCCAACGCGCCGGATCACCGATTTCGATCCTGCGATCGACCCCCACGTCGGGATAGCGTTCGCGCCAACCGGCCAGTCGCTCAGCGAGCGTCGCCTCCTCCTCGGATAGTTGAGCGTCCCATTTGGCGTCCTGGAACGACCCCTTGGAGCCGGCAACCCGGGGATCGGTCCAGGCGTGCATGGCCAGCAGCCCGACACCGCGCCGGGAGGCTTCCTCGAACGCGATGGCAGTGGCCGCTTCCGACGCCGGCGAGCCGTCGATGCCCACCAGCACCGGTGCCCGCGCGCCATTGCCGGTCAGGGCTTTGTCGTCGTGGATTACGGCGACCGGGCAATGCGCGTGGTAAACCAAGTTCGAACTCACCGAGCCCAGGAAGTTGCCGGCAAGGACGCCGCCGTGTCCCCGGTAGCCGACCACGACCATCTCCGCGGCTTTGGAGAGGCCGATGAGCGTCGGGACGGTGGCAGAACGCAACACCTTGCCGTCGATCTGCACCGGATCGCGCTCATCGGTGTTCTCCTCGGCGACCTTGATCGCCGACGAGATGACATCGCGTGCCCGCTGTTCCTGCCATTGGCTGAAGCCCGCCAGCGCGGCGACCTCGAACCACTCCGGCAAGAGGGCGTCGACGACATGCACCAGGGT
Organism: Mycobacterium sp. E2497; assembly: GCF_001668695.1. Classification (NCBI taxonomy): domain Bacteria; kingdom Bacillati; phylum Actinomycetota; class Actinomycetes; order Mycobacteriales; family Mycobacteriaceae; genus Mycobacterium; species Mycobacterium sp. E2497. The sequence continues at coordinate 25,587 of NZ_LZKD01000107.1, read as the reverse complement.
CAGCGGCGCCTTCCTCAGCGCCGCATCCCGGGCCGCCCACCGGACGGCACGCAGGGCCGCGGCCGAGCCATCAACGCCTACCAAGACGGCGCCACGTGGTGGTTGCCACATTTGGAGTTCTTCCCTGATCGGCCGTGTACCCACCGGCAGGATCACTCGGGGCGGCCGTGACTGTCAGGGCCGAAGAGATCCAAGCCGAAGGACCAAAGGCCCCGAGTGAGTCGCGTGACCCATTGATACCCTTCAACGCACGGCGCACATCTGAAAACGTCGGCCACCACGAACCTCCTTGGAGGAGTTCATGCGCAGGAGCGCATCATGACCGATGCCGTATGGAACCTCTATGCCGAGCAGATGGACAACGTCGACGGCTGGTTCTTCGAGGCCGATGTCGCGCTTTTCACCAAGCTGCTCGCCTGCCAGACGGCCGAGCGCATCAAGGGGGACATGCTCGAGATCGGCACATACCAGGGCAAGTCCGCCATCCTGATGGGTTACGGCCTGCGTGACGACGAAGAACTGGTGATCTGCGATCTCTTCGATGCGGTGGTCGATCACGACGACCTCGCGCCGCTCCCGCGCCGGCAGTACGCGGGCCTGGACCAGCAGCAGTTCCTGGCCAACTGGGACCGGTTCCACACTCGCCGGCCACAGCTTGAGGTCTGCCCGTCGTCGGAGCTCGATCTTGGCGAACGGGCACTTCGGTTCACCCACATCGACGGCTGTCACAGCTACCGGTGCGTGGCGAAGGACATCCACCTCGCCGTGACCCACGCTGCGCCACGTGGCGTGATCGCGCTGGACGACTACCGGGGCGTCGAGACCCCGGGCGTGGCGGCGGCCGTCTGGCAGGCGGTCGGCAACGGCTTCTTGTTCCCGTTCGCGGCGACCTACATGAAGCTCTACGCCTGCGCGTCGGCGGCCGATCAGAGTTACTGGTTGGACCGGGTCCGCGACAGCGCCGACATCTGTGCCTCGCCCGACTTCGCGTTGCCGTCTTATGACAGCGTCTCGGCCGCGCAGATCCACCATTCGACCGCCCCGCGCTGACACGCGTATCGATCATTCCGCGGTCGGCGGCGCTTGCTCCTCGGTCGAGTGACCGCGACGGGCCTCATCCTCCAAGAGGTCGGCCGCCGTGGTGGCGCTCTGCGCGGGTGTGGCCATCAGGCCGGCGACCTCGCGGGTGCGGGCCACGCACTGCGGTGTGAGGATGGACCGCAGATCCGCGACCAACGAATTGAGCGTGGTTTCGCCGTAGAGCCGTCCAATGCCCACTCCCAGTTGGTTGACCGCGGCCGCCCAGAGCGGCTGGTCGACCGAGACGGCCAGGGCCAGCGTAGGGACTCCGGCCCGGATGCCCGCGAACGTGGTGCCGGGACCCCCGTGGTGGACGACCGCGCGGCAAGCGGGGAAAACGGTCGCATGGTTCACCGAGCTCACCAGCTTCACGTGCTCGGACTGCGGGAGGTCGCTGAGGTCGCTGACGCCGCTGCAAATCAACGCGCGTTCGCCTAGTTGGGCGCAGGCGGTGGTCATCGTGACAATGTCGACGGAAGATGCGACGCGCGCGCTGCTGCCGAAACCGAAATAGATTGGCGGTGTTCCCGCATCGAGCCATGACGCGACGTCGTCGTCGACCTCGGTCGGCAGCTCCAGCGTCAGCCCGCCGACGAAAGGTCGCCGGACACCGTGTTGCGCCCATTCGGCCGCCAGTCCCGGAAAGAAGAATTCGTCGTAGGCCTGGATCTCCACTGGGTGCGGCGCGGATGGGCCCTTTTCCGCTGACAGCCCCAGTGCCCGGCGCAGCTCGTCTTCGGCGTCTTTGGTTACGGGCGAAAGCGTTTCGCTCGGAGCGATGGGGTAGATGTGCATGGCGGCCTGTGGAATCCCATAGTATTCCGCAACGTTGGCTGCCAGCCCCTGCTCGCTGGCGTCCGTGAGCAGCAGGTCCGCCCCGTCGGCCAGCGACGTGAGCGCCCTGCCCAGCCCCGGCCACATTTGCGTGATGTCCCGGAAGATTTCCCACGCCATGGCAACAGGATTCGGCGTCGGCCCGTATTTGCGCGCGATTTCTGCGTTCTGCCGCACCTGGTCGGGGCCGTGGGAGACCGCGGTGAGGCCCGCCGACTCGATGAAGCCGACGTAGTTGGGCGGGACCGCCATCAGCACGTCGTGGCCCCTGCGTTGCAGTTCCCGGGCGATGGTGGCGCACGGCTCGATGTCGCCGCGAGTACCCAGCGTTGCCAGCACGAATTTCATTGCGGGAGGCCCACTTTCGATCTGAAATAGTCGATCGTCCGCTCGAGCCCCTGCTCGAACGGGACGCGTGGGCGCCAGCCGAGGCTGGACTCGGCGAGAGAGATGTCCGGCTTGCGCCTCCTCGGGTCGTCCGGGGGCAGCGGCTTGAAGACGGTTGGCGAGGTGGATCCGGTCCTTTCCCTGATGATGGTCGCTGTTTCGAGGACGGTGAGTTCGGCTGGACTGCCGAGGTTTACGGGCCCGGTGAAGGAGGGTTCGCTCACCGCCATCTTTACGAGCCCGTCGACGAGATCGTCGACGTAGCAAAAGGACCGCGTCTGGCTGCCGTCACCGAAGATGGTGATCGGGTCGCCGCGCAGCGCCTGGACGATGAACGTCGAGATGATCCGCCCGTCCTCGATATCCATCCCCGGACCGTAGGTGTTGAAGATGCGGACGACCTTGATGGGGACACCGTAGCGGCGCGCGTACTCGAGCATCAGCGTCTCGGCGACTCGCTTGCCCTCTTCGTAACATCCGCGCGCGCCGAAGCAATTGACGTTGCCCCAGTAGCTTTCGGCCTGCGGATGGATTGCCGGATCCCCGTACACCTCGCTGGTGGACGCCTGAAGAATGGTCGCCCCCGATTCGCGCGCCAACTCCAGCAGGTTCCTGGTCCCGACGTAGTTGGTGTCCAGCGTGGACAACGGATCCCGCTGGTAGGCCCGGGGCGAGCCCGGGCACGCCATGTTGAAGATGACGTCCAGCGGACCCGAGACGGCCGAGTCGACCGGCCGGGTGATGTCGTGCTCGAAGAAGCTGAAGCCCGGATCGCCCGCGAGTCGCTGTACGTTCGCGCGGCTGCCGGTGCAGAAGTTGTCCAGCCCGACGACCTCCATGCCGTCGCGGCGGAGCCGATCGCAGAGGTGGAACCCCAGGAAGCCCGCGGCGCCCGCAACCAGGGCTCTCACCTTGCCTCCTTAGCGACGGTTCGCTCGTCAACACGACGTAGCCTCGCATGGCCGGCCGGGGGCGCCGCAAGACGGCCGCCGGAACGGTTTCTGTCCACATGGCGGTTATAGGCGCACCGAACCGAACGCGCGCGTTGACTCCGTGCCCGGCTTCTGGCCCGGTCAACGCACCCAAGCCCTACCATTGATGAACGGGGGCCACCGCTTGTCGAGCCTCCGAATCATCGAGGCGCTGAATCGAGGAGAAGTGTCCGTGCAACTGTCGCTCACACCCCCGTCCATCACGAGAAGGCTGCTCATCCCCGTGTCGTTCGTGATCGCGTTCGTTGCTTCGGCGTCGCTGCCGGCCACACTCGCTGCGGCCCATGCCGACCCGATCGGTTTCCCGCCGGACTGGCCGAACTACGAAATGCAGACCGAGCAGACGATGTGCAACGCCATGGCACAGGGCTGGTCACGCGCTCAGATCGTCGGCGCGATGCAACAGGCGAACAACCAGAGCATTACGGGGCTGACCCCGCAGCAGGCCGCCAAGCGCGCCAACATGTGGGTCGACCTCGGCCGGATCAAGTACTGCCCCGGCGCCGTCGCCAGCTAGCAGAGGGCGGCGGAGAACCACCCGCCGGCCACGACGGCGATCACGAGCGCGGCGGTGGTGTGCCCCGTCGAGGCGGCGACGACGACTCCGGTGATCGCTGCGATGAGGGCCATGACCACGACCAGGGCCAGCAGTATCCGATGTGAATGGACCGCTCCATTAGCGCGCGGTGCAACGACTACGTACTTGCTCGATCCGTGGGGTGCGGCCATGGAAGCTCCCATCGCGTTTGTGACCTCGGATACAAAGAAAGCACAAATGTGCTGCACATCACAACAGGGCGCGATGAACTGGCTCGATTTTTAGCCGTTCGTTAACCGTCCGGATCGGGCGCCCACCTTGGTGGGCGCACCTCCGGCCGGCGCGTCGACCGTGCGGCCGCCAATGCCACGGTGCGCTCGCCGTTGATCGTCATCAGCGGCGGAGGCTGGCCCTTGCGCAGCGTCGCGATCAGTTCTCGGTACGGGCCAATGAGGTAGACGGTGTCACCGGCTTTCAGGCGGGCGTCGCGGCGCGGGCGCAACCTGACCGGCCCTTCCGGCCGGGTGATCGCGATGACGCGCGTCTGAGTGGACAGATCGACCATCCGCAGCCCGTCGAGCTCGCTGCCCGCCGCCACCAGCATCCCGCCGACCATGAAGGAGCGCTGGCCCACCCAGAACGTGCCGAGCACCTGCAAGCCCATCGCCGCGCCGATGAACCACGGCGCCGCCAGGTCGACGATCGACCGCACGTTCTCGAAACCGAACCGCCGGTGCACCGCGGTGCCCAGCGCGCGGCCTTGAACGCGCATGACGATGGGCACCTTCGTGTCGGATCCCAGCATTTCGAGCAGCACGATCCCGGTTTCGATGTTCTTCATGTCGTCCTGCGTCACCAGCGCCACCCCGCGGGCGCGGTCGATGCGCGCCGACTGCAGCGTCTGGCGCATCGTCGGATCCCCGAAGATCACCGGCACATCGAGTTCGGCCACGGTCGGCAGGAAGCGGTTGCTGTCGTCCGGCTCGATGACCAGGACGTCGTATCCGGCCGCCGCGAGATCACTGACGACGCGCACCCCGATCGAACCCAACCCGACGACGACGACGTGGTCGTGCATGTGGCGCGCGCGCCGCAGTCCGGCCGATTGGACGAAGCGGCGCGACAGCAGGAGGTCGGCAAGGAACGCGACGAGGATGGCGGTGACGCTTGCGCCGCCGAACATCAACAAGACGCCGAACAGCCGCAGGGAAGTGGATTGTTGGGCGAAGCTGAAGTCGCCGTAACCCACCGTCGTGATCGTTTCGGACGCGAAGTACAGGGCGTCGATCCACGACATTTTGGGGTTGTGATAGGCGAAGCGCACCACGGCCGTCGAGCCAAGAGTGAGAAGCAGCGCGAACGCCAGCGAGGGGAAGAGCATGGGGTTCACTTCGTCTCGGATGGCGCGCGCCGCGTCGATGACCCGCCGGATCGGGGAGTGGCGAGCGCGCGTCGCGGCCGGGGGAGGCAAGGTGATTCCGCGGGCCTCCAATTCGTCCTTCACGCCGATCATCGACGTCCAGTCGCCGGCGTAGACCCGCAGATCTCGTCCGGGGCATGGCACCACCTCACCGGGAGCGGGCGAATTCTTGCCGTGAACCACCGCGACCGGTGCCAGGTCGGCGTAGATCTCCCGGAGCGTCGCGCTGTAAGGCGCCTCGGATCCCCAGACCACGAATTCGATACCCGCCGTGTCGAATTGGTGCGCGTTACGTGACAACACTGCCTCGACGATCGAGGGCGCCGCGAGGTCGGCGACGTCCAAGATCGCGCCGGGACCGTTGACAGCAACCACCGCTTCGCGCAGTACGTCGTTGGCCAACCGTGCCACCACCCGCACGTTCGGGCTGAACTCTCTTGCCAACAAGGCGATTTCGAGGTTTACTGCGTCATTGGGGCCCGCGCACACGACGGCACGTGCGCGATGCACCCCGGCCCCGAGCAGGTCGGCGGCGGTGTTGATCTTGATGATTCGCGCGCCCGCGCCCCTCAGCTCCTCGGCGATCGTCTTCGACAGCGCGTCGTCACCGCTGACGATTATCTCGCGGTGAAATTGAAAGAGCTCGCCCATCGCGTGGGGCTTCGTTCGATTCTTACGCGCGTCGATCGCCACGGCTGGTCGCCGGACGACCGCCGTTTGTGTTGCGTGGCATGACTACTCCTACTTCTGCTGCAGCTGCGTGGTCCATATGACTATCGGCCAACGCGCAGGGAAGTGCCACCGGAAGCCGGCCGCCGTGGAATCGCGATGCCATGGACTTTCTGTGACGCAACAGGTTCGACTTGCGGTGGTGACGCGGGCGAAATGGTCGAGGCGTACAAAACGCTCGCACACCAGTGCCGACGATCAAGCTAAGGAGCGTTGCGTGTCCGATAAGACGCCCGACGATATTTTCAAACTCGCCAAGGATGAGAACATCGAGTACGTCGACGTCCGCTTCTGTGACTTGCCCGGCACCATGCAGCACTTCACAATTCCGATCTACGCCTTCGATGAGAGCGTCTTCGAGGACGGCCTGGCCTTCGACGGTTCCTCGATCCGCGGGTTCCAATCGATCCACGAGTCCGACATGGTGCTGCTGCCCGATCCGGAGACCGCGACCATCGACCCGTTCCGGGCTCGCAAGACGCTGAACGTGAACTTCTTCGTGCACGACCCGTTCACCCTCGAGGTGTACTCGCGCGACCCGCGCAACATCGCCCGCAAGGCAGAGAACTATCTGATCAGTTCCGGCATCGCGGACACCGCCTATTTCGGTCCGGAGGCCGAGTTCTACATCTTCGACTCGGTCAGCTTCGACTCGAGCACCAACGGATCGTTCTACAAGGTCGACGCGGCATCCGGGTGGTGGAACACCGGAGAGGACGCCGAGCCGGATGGGAGCCCCAACCTCGGCTACAAGGTCCGCCCCAAGGGCGGGTACTTTCCGGTGGCCCCCACCGATCACTACGTCGATCTGCGCGACGAGATCCTCACCCACCTGACCAACGCCGGTTATTCCCTGGAGAAGGGCCACCATGAAGTCGGCAGCGGCGGCCAGGCCGAGATCAACTACAAGTTCAATACGTTGCTGCACGCGGCCGACGACCATCAGATGTACAAGTACATCGTCAAGCAGACCGCGTGGCAGGCCGGGAAGACCGTCACGTTCATGCCCAAGCCGTTGTTCGGCGACAACGGTTCCGGTATGCACTGCCACCAGTCGCTGTGGAGGGACGGCGTGCCGCTGATGTACGACCCGACGGGATACGCCGGCCTGTCCGACACTGCGCGGCACTACATCGGCGGCTTGCTGTACCACGCCCCGTCGTTGCTGGCCTTCACCAACCCGACCGTGAACTCCTACAAGCGTCTGGTTCCCGGCTTCGAGGCGCCGATCAATCTGGTCTACAGCCAACGCAATCGGTCGGCGTGCGTGCGCATCCCGATCACCGGTAACAATCCGAAGACCAAGCGGCTGGAATTCCGTTGCCCCGACTCGTCGGGCAACCCGTACCTGTCTTTCGCGGCCCAGTTGATGGCCGGGTTGGACGGCATCAAGAACAAGATCGAGCCGCCTCCGCCGGTCGATAAGGACCTCTACGAGCTGCCGCCGGAGGAGGCCGCGGAGATTCCGCAGGCGCCCACGCAGCTGTCCGCGGTGATCGATCGTCTGGAGGAAGACAGCGAATACCTGACCGAGGGCGGAGTCTTCACCCCGGACGTCATCGCGACGTGGATCAACTACAAGCGCACCTACGAGATTGCGCCGTTCAACCTCCGGCCGACCCCGTACGAATTCGCCCTCTACTACGACGTATGAGGTAGTTCGCTCCCGGCGCAGTTAACGTCGCCGAGGTCCCGGGTACCCGAACGGGCATGGGGTGGGTGCAATCACACGCGATCGCGATCTTCTCGGCGTTGCTGTCCGCGTTCTGGGCCGCGGTCGGGATCGTCGTCCGGCAGCGCGCCGCTCAGGACGTTCCGGCCGATGACGGCATGTCGGGAACCATGGTCACCACGCTGGCCCGCAAACCGTTGTGGTGGGCGGGCACGGTCGGAGCGGTCGCCGGTTACGTCTTTCAAGCCGTGGCGTTGGCCCACGGATCCCTGCTTCTGGTCCAGCCGCTGCTGGTTTCGTCGCTGCTGTTCGCGCTGCCGATGAGCGCACGGCTGTGCCACCAACGGATCAGCGCGGCGCAATGGGGCTGGGCGACGCTGCTGACGGCGGCCTTGGCGCTCTTCGTGCTCGTCGGCCAGCCCCGCGAGGGCCACAACCGCCCCGCGGTACCGGCGTGGACCCTCGCGTTGTCGGTGACGGTGCCGTTGCTGGTTGTCTGCGTCATCGCCGCGAGCCGCGCGGTCGGGCGTGCGCGGGCGATGTTGCTGGGCGCCGCCGTGGCGGTCCTGCTCGGCATGATCGCCGTCTTGACGAAGATCTGCACGCACCGCTATGCCGTCGGCGGCTGGCACGGTCTCCTCACGGTCCCCGCTCCCTACCTCCTGGTGGGCCTGGCCGTCGCCGTGACGGTGGTGCAGAACTCGGCGTTCCACGCCGGGGCGTTGCAGGCGTCGGTGCCGATCATGTTGGTGGGGGAGCCCGTTGTCGCGGTCCTGCTCGGCATCGCGGTGCTGGGTGAACACCTGGCGGTGGGGCGCTCGACGGCCCTCGAGCTGCCGGTCTCGGTCGCGGCGATGGTGGCCAGCGCCGTCGCCCTGAGCCGCAGCCAGGCGATCGAGTCGCAGCGCCATCCGGCGCGGGCCTCAGTGCCAGATGGGAACGGGGCCTACGAGTCCTGCGCGGTTTCCAGCAGTCGCAGCGGGTGCAGACCGTCGACCGCGCCGACGAACGGCGGGTGGATGCTGTAGCCGAGCATGCGGCGAATGTCGTCGGAGACCGTCCGGGCGATGTCGCGCGATATCGACAACGTGAAGGCTTCCATCGGCCGCAGCCACGGCTGGCAGTACTGGGCGGTGACGGCGAGGCGGTCGCGGTCCGTGCTGTTGGCGCCCCCGCCGTGCCACAGGGTCCCGACGAAGAAGACGCACGACCCGGCGGGCATCACGACGGGCACGGCCGCATCGTCGGGGCCGGGCCTGCGCTTGCCCCAACGGTGGCTGCCCGGGTAGAGCACCGTGGCGCCGTTGTCGGCGGTGAAGTCGTCGATGGCCCAGATCGTGGCCGCCGCCAACGGTTCTCGTGGCCGCGGAACCGGATAGAAGCCGTCGTCGTGGTGGGCCAGCTGCGCGGCCTCCCCGGGCTGAATGTTGATGGCCTGCAACGCCGAAAGCAGGTAGTTGGGCATCAGCAGCCGATCGAGCACCGCAAGCACGCGGGGGTTGTCGACCAGCCCGTCGCAGACCCGCGTTCGGCTCAGCAGGCTGTAGATGCGCTGGGTGCGCCGGCCCTCGAAGGAGTTGCGTCCCGTGTGGGCGAGCCACGGGCGCACGACCTCACGGATCTGCCGGCACTGCTCGCCGGTGAGCAGGTTCTCCCAGACGACGTAGCCGTCACGGTCGAGGGCCGCCATGTCCGCCTCGACGACGGCGCTGTCCACCGACTGCCCGCCGCTCGGCGTCCGCCGGTACCGCTGCGCGAGGTCGCCCCTGAGGTCTTCCAGCGTGGTGACGGGCTCGTCGTCGATGTTCATTGGCACTCGTCCTTCATCCCGCACCCACACTAAGCCGAGTTCCCCTCAACTCACACCGAATCGCGGGGGACGCACCCGACAGGACAACACCGGCTTTGTGTACAAGGATGAAGCGGTGCGGATGCTTCTCGTGCTGGCGAGCTTCGCCGCCCTCATCGGCGTCGCCGCTCCGGCGCAGGCCGATCCACCCGGCAACAACGGGCCGGGCCCCGATGCGAGCTTCCTGGCGGCGCTCGATCAGGCGGGCGTTCCCGTCAAGAGCGGGCCGGTCGCGATCGGGGTCGCGAAGAAGGCCTGCCAACTGATGGACCAGGGCCACTCGCAGGCCGACGTCATCCAAAGCATGTCGGCGAGCAACCCGGGATTTTCCGTGGACGATGCAACCAAGTTCACGGTCAGCGCGGTGGCCGCCTACTGCCCCCAGCACCTCGGGGAACCGACCACCGAGCCACCGCCAGGTCCCACGCTGCCGCCGACGGGGATGTGGCCCATGTTTCCGTGGCCGACGCCGGGCGCCGCGTAGGGCGCGGGACCCCGTCCAGGAAGATCGAACGATGTGGTCTGACTGGTGGATGATTCTGATCGGCCTCGCAAGCGCGTTTGCGGTGATCTGGGTGATCCTCGCCATCACCCTCTGGTTGATGAAACCCCAGGCCAACATGCAGGACCTGGTGCGCCTGCTGCCCGATGTGCTTCGGCTGTTGAAACGCCTCGCCGCCGACGACGAACTGCCGCGACGGATCCGGATCGCGCTGGTCGCGCTCATCGCCTTGGTCGTGTCGCCCATCGACTTGATCCCCGATGCCATCCCGGTCATCGGGTTCGCCGACGACGTGATCATCGTCGGCCTGGTGCTGCGCTGGATCAGCCGCACGGCGGGATCCGAGGCGCTCGCCAAGCACTGGCCAGGCACACCCGAGGGGCTCGCCACCTTGTGCAAACTGTGCGGGCTGCCCGATCCCGCACTGGAGTGACGGCCTCGATACCGCTCGCGCGGGCGTGCCCATAGGCTGGCAGACCATGGCAATCGACCGAGCCGCTCTACTGGCGGGCAGCATCCGACTCACCTCCGGCATCTGGTTCCTCATCGACCCCCTGGGCGCGAACCGGTTCTGGGGAGACCCGGGCGACCCGGCTCCGACCGCACGACTGTTGTTGCGCTCCATGGGATATCGCGACGCGTTGATCGGCGGCATGCTCGCGGCGGCGGCGCTGCGCGGCAAGAACACCCGCGGCTGGTTCCTGGCGTCCGGCGGTGCGGACGCGGCGGACCTGCTCGGCGGCATCAGTGTCCACGACGAACTGAAACCCTCGCAACGGATCATCGGTCTCGGCGGCGCGGTCGTCGGCATCGGCGTCGGGCTGTGGGGTGCGGCGCGTCGTACCACCGGGGTCGAGCGGGGAGCCGGTCGCGGGGGCGAGCTGAATGCGGTTGACTGAGCACCATGGGTCTAGGCGTGCTGACATTCGTGACGGACGAGGGCATCGATCCCGTGGCGCTCGGGCAGGCGCTCGAGCAGCGTGGGTTCGAGTCGCTGTTTCTCGCTGAGCATTCCCACATTCCGGCGGGGGACGTAACGCCGTATCCGGCGGGCGGACCGATCCCGCCGAAGTACTACCGCACCCTGGATCCTTTCGTGGCGTTGACCGCGGCCGCGGTCGTCACCGAACGGCTCGTCCTGGGTACCGGCATCGCACTCGTTCCGCAGCGCGATCCGATCCACACGGCCAAGGAGGTGGCGTCACTGGACCTGTTGTCGCAGGGACGGTTTCGGTTCGGTGTCGGCGTGGGCTGGCTGCGCGAAGAGATCGCCAACCACGGCATCGATCCCGCGGTTCGCGGCCGGGTCGTCGACGAGCGGATCGACGCGATGATCGAGATCTGGACGCACGAAACGGCCGGGTTCCACGGCGAATTCGTGAACTTCGAGCCGATCTACAGTTGGCCCAAGCCGGTGCAGAAGCCCTATCCGCCGCTGTACTTCGGCGGCGGGCCCGCGGGCTTCAAACGCATCGCCCGGCTGCACGCCGGTTGGCTGTCGATGACACCGTCCGCGGAGGTGCTGGCCCCGCAACTTCAGCAACTGCGCGATGTCGCCGGCCAGGACGTACCGGTGATCAGCTTCCACGGCGGCGCGCCGACGGCCAACGAGCTGGAGGGCTACCTCGCCCTCGGGGTGGAGCACCTGCTGGTGGAGCTGCCCACCGAGCCTCGCGACCAGACCCTCCGCCGGCTCGACGAGCTCCAGGCCGAGGCCGCAAAGCTGACGTAAGCCTAAGTGCCGCAGAACGTTTGGTACTTTCCGAAGTCCTCCGGGGCCGGGCTGGCGTAGCGCTCCAGACCCGGCCGCTCGTCGAAGGGCGCGGCCACCGCAGCGAGGAGCTGTTCGACGGGTCCCAGCTCGCCGGCCGTCGCGGCGGCCAGGGCCTCCTCGACCAGGTGGTTGCGCGGAATGTAGACCGGGTTGGCCCGGTCCATGACGTCGGCGTCGGGGCGCAGGCTCTGCCAGCGCGACAGCCAGGCGTCGAACCCGGCGAGGTCGACGAACAATCCGCGCGCGGGTTCGGCATCGCCGCGCGCCGCCCGGCCGAGGTGGCGGAAGAACGAGGTGTAGTCGACGTGGCTGTCCTTCAGCAGGGCAAGCAAGTCGTCGGCCAGCGCCGTGCAGTCTCGGGCTTCGATGTCGGCCGGTAAACCGAGTTTGGCGCGCATGCCGGACGACCACACGGCGTCGTACTCGCGCTGGAAGACGCCGAACGATGCCTCCGCAAGCGCGACCGCCTCCTCGATGTCATCGGAGAGCAGGGGGAGCAGCGTCTCGGCGAACCGAGCGAGGTTCCAGCCCGCGACCAGGGGCTGGTTGCCGTAGGCGTAGCGCCCCCAGAAGTCGATCGAACTGAAGACCGTGTCGGGGTCGTAGGCCTCCATGAAAGCGCACGGTCCGTAGTCGATCGTCTCGCCGGAGATCGTCATGTTGTCGGTGTTCATCACCCCGTGCACGAATCCGATCAGCATCCAGCGAGCGATCAGCGATGCCTGCACCGCGACTACGCCTTCGAACAGTGCGAGGTAGGGGCGTTCGGCCTGTGCGGCGCCGGGGTGGTGGCGAGCGATCGCATGGTCGGCGAGGCGCCGCAGCAATTCGCCGTCGCCGGACGACGCTGCGTACTGGAAGCTGCCCACCCGCAGATGGCTGCTGGCCACCCGGGTCAGCACGGCCCCGGGCAATTCCGCTTCGCGCAGCACCGGACGGCCGGTGCCCACCACGGCCAGCGATCGTGTCGTCGGCACTGAAAGCGCGTGCATCGCTTCGCTGACGATGTACTCGCGCAGCATGGGACCGACCGCCGCCAGCCCGTCGCCGCCGCGCGCGAACGGCGTCGGCCCGGAGCCTTTGAGGTGGATGTCGCGCAGACGGCCCTCGGCGTCGACGAGCTCGCCGAGCAGCAGGGCGCGTCCGTCGCCCAGCCGGGGGACGAAGCCGCCGAATTGATGCCCCGCGTAGGCCTGGGCCACCGGAACGGCGCCGCTGGGCACCAGGTTGCCGACCAGGAAGCGCAGTCCGTCGGGACTCCGCAGCCAGTCGGCGTCCAGTCCGAGCTCCGCCGCAAACCCGTCGTTGAACGCCAGCAGCCTCGGCTCGGCCGGGGCCTCCGCTTGCCAGCGCATGGCCATCTCCGGCAGCTCACGGAAGAACCGGTGTTGCAGGGCAACGGTCATATCCGGAGCGACACTCACCTCGTCGAGCCTACGGAAAGTTCGGCGGTGCAGGCCTAGCCGACTCCGATGGCCTGCTTGATCACATCGCGGGCGCGGTCGAGCATCGACGCGAACGGCCCCAGGGCGAAATTCAGCTTCGCCGACTCGACGCCGGGGTGCGGGCGGGTCGGCGCGATGGCCTCGGCCGCTCGCACAGCCGCGCCCATCCGCTTGAGATCGTCCTCGTCGACTTTCCGGAGCAAAACGGGGAACTCGTCTTCCTCCTCGTGCCGTGCGTGCTCGAGGACGGCGTCGCGCAGCCTGGTCACGGCGTCGACGAACTGCTGCGAGGCGATATCGAGGTCCTCGATCTGTGACAGCAGCTCCTTGGCTTCGTGCTCTTCTTTGAGCCGGGCGTCGACGATGGCGTCCCCGTCGTCGGTCTCGCGGCGCACCCGCGGGTGCACCACCATTTCCTCGGCCGTCTCGTGGACGGCGAGCAATTGACGCAACTCGACGAACGGCTTCTCCCGCGCCTGCGGGTCGGACGCGTGCAGGACTTCGTCGAACATGTCCTCGATGAGGTTGTGTTGCGCCTTCAGGAAAGCGACGACCTCGTCGGGCGATTGCACAATCATGTCGGCCATCGCGATACCTCCAGTGTTCTGGGAGTTGGAAATTCGCACCATGGGCTGTGTGCGGCTCGTCGAGACGTACCCGCTGTACAAACCGCTAAACGAGGGCGGTCGCGCCGGCGCGGCCACCTCGGGCCAGGGGCCAAAGCGATCTGGATCACACGCCGGGTGCCGATGTTATCTGTCCGCGCCCGAATGGGTAGCCGACCCAAAGGCGCTTTCGTGCCGATCCAGAAAATCAACGCAGGAGGCGAGTTTTTCAATGACTTCAACGGACAAGACGACGGTTTTGGCGCAGCTGCGCGCTTTGCACCAGCTGACCAACACCGAGATCCAGGTTGCCGAAACCCGCATCGCACAGGCGCGTACCGAGGCCGTCGAGCGGGAACTGACACAGAACGCGTCGAACGCACGTGACCGTTCCGAGGCGATCGAGAAGGCGATACGCGGGTTGGGTGGCGTCCCCGACATCGTCGGCCCGTTCCTGGGCCGCGCCGCGGCGGCGGTCAAGGCGCTGACCGAACAGGCGCAACCGTTCGACGAGGCGCTGCTGGGCGACCTGGCGCTGGAGGATCAATTGCTCGACCGCGCCCGCTACCTCAAGGCGCTGGCCGTGGCCGCCGAGCTCCCCGAGGTGGAGAGCCTGGCGACGCGACTGATCACCGCTCATTCGGCGACCGTCGATTGGCTGACGACCGTGCTCGCCGAGGATGCGCTCGGTGGACCGGCCGCGCTGCGTCGCACACCGTTGCAGGCGGCGGCCGGAACCGCGGTCAAACTGGTGAACCTGCCGGTCGAGTGGTCGGTCCGCGGTGTCGACAGGGCCGCGGACGCGCTGCGCTCGGCCCGCCCGACGTTCAACGAACTGGTCAGCAGGGGCGCGCACGCGGGTGACGTGGCGACCCGGGCGATCGTCGCTTCCCGGAACGCCGCCCTCGAGGCGGCCGAGCGGGTGACCCGCAACGAGGGGGCCCGGCAGACCGCCGACGCCCTGCACGCGGCACGCGCCTCCGTGGGGGTCCTCGACGCCGACGAGCTGCCCATCGCCAACTACGACGAGCTCAACGTGAGCGAGGCCGTCGCCGAGGTGAAGGACCTCACCAATCCGAGCGACGTGCGGGCGATCATCGCGTACGAGGAGGCCAACAAGAACCGCCAGCGGGTGGTGTCGGCCGCCCAAACGCGCGTTGCCGCCATCGCGCAGGAGGTCGTCGGCATCAACTAGCCGAAAATTCCACAGTCAGCCGCCCGGGGGAGGGCTCGATCCTCGGGCGGTCTGGCCATTTCTGCGTCGAGGGGGCATGCCCAACCGCCCGTTTGGGGATATCGCTACGGTTAAGGCACCAATCCGATACCGATAACCACGAGAGACCGAATGTACGACCAGGTCAACACCAGCGCGACGGAGCCCGACGACGCCATCGGCTACCGCATCGACCCCGTTTTGGCCCGGAGCTGGCTATTGGTCAACGGTGCGCACGCGGACCGGTTCCAGTCCGCGGTGCACTCGCGGGCCGACATCGTCGTACTCGACATCGAGGACGCCGTCGCACCCAAAGACAAGCACGCCGCCCGCGACAACGTGGTGAGCTGGCTGGACACCGGCAACACCGACTGGGTGCGCGTCAACGGGTTCGGCACCCCGTGGTGGGCGGACGACCTCGCGGCACTGGCGGGAACGCCGGTCGGAGGGGTGATGCTGGCGATGGTCGAATCGGTCGACCACGTCACCGAGACCGCCCAACGGCTGCCCAACGTGCCGATCGTGGCGTTGGTGGAGACGGCCCGCGGGCTCGAACGCATCACCGAAATAGCCGCGGCGAAGGGCACCTTCCGGCTCGCCTTCGGCATCGGAGACTTCCGCCGCGACACCGGTTTCGGGGAGGACCCGAGCACGCTGGCCTACGCCCGCTCGCGCTTCACGATCGCCGCGAAGGCGGCCAGCCTGCCCAGCGCCATCGACGGGCCCACGATCGGCTCGAATGCGTTGAAACTGATCGAGGCCACGGCCGTGTCCGTGGAATTCGGGATGACCGGCAAGATCTGCCTGACGCCGGACCAGTGCGCGGTGGTCAACGAGGGCCTGTCGCCATCGCACGACGAAATATCGTGGGCGAAGGAGTTTTTCGCCGAGTTCGAACGTGACGGGGGAGAGATTCGTAACGGTTCCGACCTGCCGCGGATTGCCAGGGCCACGAAGATCCTCGAGCTGGCCCGCGCCTACGGCATCGAACCGTCGGACTTCGACGACGAAGAACGGGATCATTCGCCCGCGCCGTCGGACACCTATCACTACTGAGCGGCGAAGCGGGTCCGAACATGAGCGTTGCGGTGGAGTTCCATTTCGACCCGATGTGTCCGTTCGCCTACCAAACGTCATTGTGGATTCGCGACGTGCGCGATCAACTCGGCATCACCGTCGACTGGCGTTTCTTCAGCCTCGAAGAGATCAACCGGTCCGAGGGCCAGAAGCACCCGTGGGAGCGGGAGTGGTCCTATGGGTGGTCGTTGATGCGGATCGGGGCGCTGCTGCGCCGAACGGACATGGCGCTGCTGGATCGGTGGTACGGCGCCATCGGCCACGAACTGCACACGCTGGGCGGTAAACCGCACGACCCCGCGGTTGCCCGTCGCTTGCTGTGCGACATCGGCGCCGACCCGTCGGTTTTCGACGCGGCGCTGGACGACCCGACCACCCACGACGAGATCCGCTACGACCATCAGCGGGTCATCGACGCCGGCGGCTATGGTGTTCCCACCCTGTTCTTGTTGGGACAGTGCCTGTTTGGACCGGTCTTGGTGGACCCGCCCACCGGTCCCCAGGCGTTGACGCTGTGGAATGTCGTCACCGGCATGGCCGAGTTACCCCACGTGTACGAGCTGCAGCGACCCAAATCACCCGCCGATGTCGAGCTCATCGGCCGGAGCCTGCGTCCCTACCTGGCCGGGCGTGACTGGGTCAGCATCAACCGCGGTGAAGTCATCGATGTCGAGCGCCTCACCGGTCAGGGCACCTAGGCCGCGTGTCGCGCGAGGCGGACCCCGACGCGGATCTCCAGCTCGCTGACCGTGATCGTGGGGACGCGCGGCGGCGCCATCGAGCGGTAGCCCTTGCCGGTGGGCGTCGTGAATAGCGCTGTGTGCGTGTGGTTTTCGTCGACGGCGGTGCTCACCCGCCATCCTGCGTTCTCCTTGACGTAGTTGCAGTGCTCGCACAGGCCCAGACCGTTGTCTGCGGTGGTCGGGCCGCCGTCGGCCCACGCCCGCGCGTGGTCGCGGTGTCTGACCGGCGCATCGCAGTAGGGCGTGCGGCAACGCTGATCGCGCAGGCCGATGAATGCGGCCAGCCCGCGGGGAAAGAGGCGTGCCCGTGACTCCATCGCCACCAGCGCTCCGGAGCGCGGATGGGCGTACAGCCGGCGCAGCGTCGCGCGCGAACGCCGGTCGGTGACAGCGCTACTGACCATTGCGCGCGCGACCGCCGCGGGGACGGGACCGTAGCCGGCGAGGTCAGCGGGCGCGTTGTCACCGCCGAGCAGCGTCTCGTCGGACAGCACCAGGTTGACCGCGATCGGGCTGGGGACCGTGGCGCCGCGGCCGGTGACCCGTTCGACCAGGGTGTCGGCCATCACCTGACCGCGCGTGCGCCCGTCGCCGCGGGTGTCCGCTTCGCGGCGCAGCGCCGCGTACACCGAAACGCCTTGCGCCACAGGTAATAATGCGGTGAGGTACGTCATCGTGTCGGGCGCGGGCCGAATGGTGACGGTGCGTTCCATCTCGGCTTTGGCCGCCCGCTCGACGACGGCGTGCGGATCCAGCCGGTAGGCGATCGCTTTCGCCGCGGCGGCAACTCGCGCGTCGCCCATGCCGTCCAGTCCCGCCGGGTCGGCGCACAGCTCCGCGTCCAACGCCCGGCGATCCTCGACTTCCAGGCAGGCGCTCTCGCGGACGATCAGCGTCGCCCGCCACCCCGACAACGCCCCGCATTCCAGCGCCGCCAGCGTGTGCGGCATCTCGTAGACGAGGGCCTTGGCGAAGCCCAGATGCCGACCGCCCCGGGCGGGGGAGTCGCGCCGCGCCAGCGCGACTTCGCTCGCCACGCCGCGCCCGCGCCGCGCGGCGGGCACCCCTTCGGCCGCCTCGGTGGCCCACCGAGTGGCGTCCAGTGCGGCCGCGGCCCGGGCCTGGCCGGCAGCGGCGGCGCACTTGACCATCTCCAGCTCGGCGATGCGTTCTATCAGGGCCAATTCACCGGCCGCCGGGTCGACGTTCGCCAATTCTTCGAACATAAGTTCGATAATAACGAAGTCTACCGACGGGCGCCTACCCTGGCGTTTATGAGCGCCAAGGACAGGGTTCGCGTGGCGCGGGTCTACGACGACGTCGCCGCCGACGAGGGTCGGCGCGTGCTGGTCGACCGCGTCTGGCCGCGGGGGATGCGCAAGGACGATCCGAGGGTGGGCACCTGGTGCAAGGACGTCGCACCGTCGAAGGAACTCCGGGAGTGGTATCAGCACCGCCCCGAACGGTTCGACGAGTTCGCCAAGCGCTACTGGGCGGAGCTGCGCGACAGCCCGGCGCTGGACGAGCTCCGCGATCTGGCCGGGCACGGTGTCCTCACCCTGGTCACCGCGACTCGCGAGGTGGAGATCAGCCAGGCGGCCGTCCTTGCGGAGATGCTGAAAAGCCGCTGAACGTCGTGAGACGATTCTGCGATGCGGCTGGGATTGCATGCCCTGGGGATCGGTACCGGCGCCGACCGCGCGGTGATCGATGCCGTCGCGTCGACCGCTGACGATTGCGGTTTCGCCACGCTGTGGGTGGGTGAACACGTCGTGATGGCCGACCGGCCCGCTTCGCGCTATCCCTACTCCGAGGACGGCGTCATTGCCGTTCCGGCGCAGGCGGATTGGCTTGACCCGATGATCGCCCTGAGCTTTGCCGCGGCCGTCTCGTCGCGGATCGGCCTGGCCACGGGCGTGCTCCTGCTGCCCGAACACCATCCGGTGGTGGTGGCCAAGCAGGCCGCCAGCCTGGATCGGCTCAGCGGTGGGCGGCTGACACTGGGCGTGGGCGTCGGGTGGTCCAGGGAGGAATTCGCCGCGCTCTCAGTGCCCTTCGCCCGTCGCGGTGCGCGTACCGCCGAATATGCGGCCGCGATGCGCACGGTGTGGCGTGACGACGTCGCCTCGTTCGACGGCGACTTCGTGAAGTTCGAGTCCATCCGGGTCAACCCCAAACCGGTGCGGGACCGTCGTATCCCGATCGTGCTAGGGGGCAACAGCGATTCGGCGCTGCGCCGTGCGGCGAAGTGGGGCGACGGCTGGTACGGGTTCAACATCGATGGGCTGGAGGCCGCGCGCGATCGCGTCGCCGAGCTGCAACGGCTATGCACCGACTCGGGGCGGGATCCCGCCCAGCTGCGGCTGTCGGTCGCGCTACGCGACCCGGAAGTCGTTGACATCGGCGCCCTCGCCGACATGGGCATCGACGAACTGGTTCTCGTCGAGTCACCTCCCGACCGGCCCGAGGCGGCGGCCGAATGGGTTGTGGCGCTGGCCGAGCGGTGGATGAAGGCGGCACTCGCGTGAGCGGGGCCGACCCCATCCTGCCGCGGGAATTGACCGACGTTTCCGCCGAAGTCCGCGCAGTCCCACCACCTCCCATTCCCGCGTTGCCCGACCCATACGGGTTGCGTCTGGCCGATCCCGACGCGGACGCGGAGATGATCGCCGAGTGGATGAGCCGGCCGCACTTGGCCGAAGCGTGGGAGTCCGCCTGGCCGGTGGCGCGCTGGCATCGTTATCTGCGCGCGCAGATCGAAGGCGCCTTCTCGCGACCCTTCATCGCCACGCTCTATGGAACAGACCGCGCCTACATCGAATTGTACAGGGCGGCAAAGGATTCCATCGCGACCCGATATGAGCATGATCCCCACGATCTGGGGTTGCACGTCGCGGTGGCCGATCTGGACTACATCAAGCGGGGACACGTGAGTTACCTGCTGCCCTACCTGGTGGGCAGCATCCTGGGCCTCGATCCGCAATGCCGGCGCATCATGTTCGATCCCGACCACCGCAACGCCCTGGCGCGCACATTCTGCGAGCGGGGAGGCTGCGTCTTCCTCGGCGAGCACGACATGTCGAACCGGCGGATGGCGCTCTATGCGCTGCCCCGCACGCCCGACGACGTTCCCCGCGGTTGACTAGAGCTGCTCGGCGATCCACTGCGCGGAGAACGCCGCCGCCTCGCCCAGCGCGACGCTGACGACGATGTTGGCGACCGCCGTGCGCAGCTGTCGCTCCTCGCCGAGCCGCTGCGTTTCCAGCATCCAGGTGGAAAACGTGGTGTAGGCCCCGACGAACGCCGTTCCGGCCAATAGGGCCGCCTCCTTGCTGAGCACCAGGCCCCCGAGGAAGCCCAGGAGCGCGGCGCCGCTGACGTTCACGACCAACGTGCCGAACGGCAATGACCGGGCGGCCCGCCTGGCCACCGCACGGTCGACCACGAACCGCAGCACCGACCCGGCGCCGCCGATCAGTGCCACCCCCACCCACACCGCAGCCGTCGTGGCCGCGCCGGCCGTCATCCGCGGATCCGGACGCGGCGCACCAATTTGGTGGCGAGGTGCACCGCCAACAGTCCCACCACGATGCTGGTGAGCGTGTAGGTCGCGGCCAGGACCCAATGGCCGTGCTCGACCATCCTCAGCGTCTCGACCTGCATCGTGGAGAAGGTGGTGAGTCCGCCGCACAATCCGGTGCCCAGCAGCGGGCGCCGGTAACTGGACAACGGCAGCCGCTCCAGCAGCCGGGTGGTGAAGTACCCGAGCAGGAAGGCGCCGACGATGTTGACCGTGAACGTCGGCCACGGCCACCTCGCCGGGTCGCCGGCGGCGAGCGTGCCCAGGCCGGCACGGGCGAGGGAGCCCAGCGCCCCGCCGGCGAAAACCGCGGCCAACTCGCGATAGTCGTGTGCCACGCGCGATCCCTTCGCCTCTGCCTGGACTTACGGGTGGGTGAATCCGGGACGTCAGAAAAGTACCTGACAAGTCAGCGACGTGCGCCGCAGGCAGAATTGACAACCATGGCCCACCCCCGCGCCGGCCAGCCGGCCCAGCCCGAAGACCTCGTCGACCTGCCGCACCTGGTGACGGCCTACTACTCGATTGAGCCCGATCCCGACGACGTCGCCCAGCAGGTGGTGTTCGGCACGTCGGGCCACCGCGGGTCGGCGCTGAACGGCGCCTTCAACGAGGCCCACATCCTGGCCATCACCCAGGCGATCGTCGAATACCGCGCCGCCCAGGGCACCACGGGCCCGCTGTTCATCGGCCGTGACACGCACGGCCTCTCCGAGCCGGCGTGGGTGTCGGCGCTGGAGGTGCTGGCGGCCAACGACGTCGTCACGATGATCGACTCCCGCGATCGCTACACCCCGACACCGGCGGTCAGCCACGCCATCCTCGGCTACAACCGGGGGCGCGCCGAGGCGCTGGCCGACGGCATCGTCGTCACGCCGTCGCACAACCCGCCGCCGGACGGCGGCTTCAAGTACAACCCGCCCAACGGCGGCCCGGCGGACACCGACGCAACCAACGCAATCGCCAAGCGCGCCAACGAGATTCTGCGCGACGGCGCCGGCGTGAAGCGGGTGCCGCTGGCCCGGGCGCTGCAAACCGTCCAGCGTCACGACTACCTGGGCGACTACGTCGACGACCTGCCGAACGTGGTCGACATCGACGCGGTCCGCGCGGCCGGGGTCCGCATCGGCGCCGACCCGCTGGGCGGGGCGAGCGTGGACTACTGGGGTGAGATCGCCCAGCGCCACCGTCTGGACCTGACCGTGGTCAACCCGTTGGTCGATGCGACCTGGCGGTTCATGACGCTCGACCACGACGGCAAGATCCGGATGGATTGCAGCTCACCCGATGCGATGGCTGGCCTGATCGCCAACCGGGACCGCTACCAGATCGCCACCGGCAACGACGCGGACTCCGACCGCCACGGTATCGTCACGCCCGACGGGGGACTGCTCAACCCCAACCACTACCTCGCGGTGGCCATCGACTACCTCTACACGCACCGCCCGTCGTGGCCGGACGGCATCGCCGTGGGCAAAACCGCGGTGAGTTCGTCGATCATCGACCGGGTGGTCGCCGGTCTCGGCCGCAAGCTCGTCGAGGTGCCGGTCGGGTTCAAGTGGTTCGTCGACGGCCTGATCGGCGGCACCATCGGCTTCGGCGGTGAGGAGTCCGCGGGCGCGTCGTTCCTGCGGCGCGACGGTTCGGTGTGGACCACCGACAAGGACGGCATCATCCTCGCCCTGCTGGCCTCGGAAATCCTGGCCGTTACGGGGCTGAGCCCGTCCCGGCGGTACCAGGAACTGACCGCCGAGTACGGCACGCCGTTCTACGCTCGCGTCGATGCGCCCGCCGACCGCGAGCAAAAGGCCCGCCTGGCCAAGCTGTCGGCCGAGCAGGTCACCGCCACGGAGCTGGCGGGCGAGCCGATCACCGCGAAACTCACCGCCGCGCCCGGCAACGGTGCCGCGCTGGGCGGATTGAAGGTGACGACCGCCAACGCCTGGTTTGCCGCGCGGCCGTCGGGCACGGAAGACGTGTACAAAATCTACGCGGAGTCATTCAACGGCCCAGAGCATTTGGCGGAGGTGCAGGAAGCCGCGCGCGAGGTGGTTAATAAAGTCATTGGGTGACCATTTCCCTCCGCCTTGCCCGTTCGGGGGGACGTGGCACTCGTTCTAGTCGGCTGCCCCGCGAAGTCTGGATCCTCAGCTGGGCGAATGTCATGGTTGCCTTGGGCTACGGTGTCATTTCGCCGGCGATGCCCGCCTTCGCGCATACCTTCGGGGTCAGCATCAAAGCGGTGACTTTCTTGGTCACCGTCTTTTCGTTGAGCCGGCTGTGTTTCGCACCGGTCAGCGGTGCGCTGGTGCAGCGGTTGGGCGAGCGACGGATTTACATCGGTGGTTTGCTGATCGTGGCGTTGTCCACGATCGCGTGCGCGTATTCGCAGGCGTACTGGCAATTGCTGGTGTTCCGCGGCATCAGCGGTGTCGGCTCGACGATGTTCTACGTCTCGGCGCTGGGACTGATGATCCATATCAGCCCACCCGATGCGCGGGGGCGAATCGCGGGGCTGTTCACGACCTCGTTCATGATCGGCGCGGTGGGCGGGCCGGCGATCGGCGGCCTGACGGCGGGCTGGGGTCTGACCGCCCCGTTCATCGTGTACGGCGTCGCCATGCTGGGTGTGGTGGTGGCGTTGTTCTACGGGTTGCGGCATTCGGAACTGGCCGCGCCCCCGCCGCCGACCCGATCGACGGTGACGATGCGCCAGGCGCTGCGCGTCCGCGCGTACTGGGCGGCGCTACTGGCCAACTTTGCGACCGGCTGGGCGGCGTTTGGTCTGCGGGTCGCGCTGGTGCCGCTGTTCCTCGCCGACGTCATGGGCAAAAGCGTCGGCGTCATCGGGGTGGCGCTCGCGGCGTTCGCCGCCGGCAACGCTGTGGCCGTCGTCCCCAGTGGTTACCTGTCCGACCGGATGGGACGGCGCACGCTGTTGATCGTGGGCCTGGCGGCGTCCGGCGTGGCGACCGCCGCGCTGGGAGTCGTGTCGTCGCTGCCCGCGTTCATGATCGCCGCGGCCATATCCGGTGCGACGACCGGCATTTTCATGTCCCCGATGCAGGCCGCGGTGGCCGACATCCTCGGCAACGAGGCGCGCGCGGGCATTCCGGTGGCGGCGGTGCAGATGCTGTCCGATCTGGGTGCCATCGTCGGCTCCATGACAGTCGGGTGGGCCGCGGAGCAGCTCAGCTTCGGCTGGGGATTCGGCATCAGCGGGATCGTCTTGCTGGTCGCCGCCGTCGGCTGGGTGCCGGCGGCGGAAACGCGCACGCTGATCCATCCGGAACACGGTTTGGCGGAGTCTCAAGCGGACGGTGAGGCAGCCTGAGCAGCAACTTTGAAGGACGGTTACCAGTGGTGTAGCTTCGACTGGCACGACTTGGGGCTATGGCGCAGCTGGTAGCGCACCACACTGGCAGTGTGGGGGTCAGGGGTTCGAGTCCCCTTAGCTCCACCGGATATTCGGCGGCCCGACGACACCCGGCTCACCGATGTAGGTTCCACTGGCCGCAATCGCCGGCAAGGACGTCGTTGACGTCGACTTCGAGCCCCCCGACTTTTGGGCCTGGATTCGACGCCGTGCTCACCACGCGTTGGTAGAGCACCGCGGCGGGATCGATCTGGCCGTGGGACCAGGCCTTGGTTTGCCAGGCCCACCGGTGGCCCGGGGTGCTCGAATTCCCGATAACCCCATCAGCGGCGGCCCACCGGCACACATCAATACCGCCGTAGACGCCGGTGCGCTGCACTCCCAGTACCGAATTGATTCCACGAAACCACTTGAGCGCCAAGTTGTTCCAGGTGTCGTGGTTGATGTCCTCGTCAATGCTGAAGAAGATCGGGGCGCTCTGACCGCCACCCGCCTCGGTGTGCAGCTTCCAGGCCGTGCGCGCATCATCGACGCCGCCCTCGAACCCGCGCCGGAAGTCCGATGGTGCCGTCCCGCCCGGCTTCCCGTATTGGTAATTGCTGACGATGATCAGGCCGGCGGCGTTGAGCTGCTCGGCGTAGGACCGGGTGATCGGCTTGGCGCCCATGGACGAGCCGGGACGCGACAGCGAGACGTAGTTGATGACCCCGGAGTGGCCGGCGGCTCTAATCTGCTGCGCCGGAATTTGGCGCGCGGCGAAGTCGATCAATGTGGGGGTGGCGCCGACGGCGGCACGGGCCGTGGCGGTTGTCGATGCCGCATACAGCGCTGGCAGTGCCGACATGGTGATGGCGTAGCGCAATACGTCGCGCCGGGGGAGAGGGCGCGACCGCTGCGCACTCACCGAGAAGTCCTGCATCGCGTGATGTTAATTTTGTGACTTTTGTCAACATAAGTGGCGCATAGCAGTCGATATCAAATCGGTTTCTGCGGTTCACCGTGTCGAGTCAATCGCTGGAGCGCATGGGGGTTCGAGTCCCTTAGTCCGAAAGCGAACTTTCCGCATCCTGGTACCGCCGGTACGCATAACCGGCCGCTCGCGTGGGTACGCGGGCGAGTGAACGGTTGTTCGCAGTAGTCGGGAGGGAGTTTCTGATGCCCGAGGTCCAACTTCACCACGACGGGCACCCCAGGTATCGGCGGATGGTCCGGTTCGATTGGTCGGAGACGCCGCTGCACTGGGTCCCCGACGATCCGTTCTCGACGCACATGATCAACGTCCTGCATCTGCTGCTGCCCGAGGGCGAGCGGCACTTCATCAAGGCCGTGCTCGAAGCGTCGTCGATGGTCGATGACCCGGAGTTGGAGGCGGCGATCAAGCCGTTCATCCAGCAGGAGTCCTGGCATGCCTGGGCGCACCAGGTGGTGCTCGACCACCTCGCCGAGCAGGGCATCGACACCAAGCCGTACACGGATCGGCTCGGGAGGCTGTTGTCGATGACGCTGGGCGACCCGCCCCAGTGGTTTCCGCCGGCCATGAAGCGGTGGTGGCTGTATCGGCGGCTGGCCGATGTGGCCGCGCTGGAGCACTACACCGCGATGTTGGGCCAATGGGTGCTGACGAACCGGGGCCTGGACTACGCGAAGGCCGACCCCATGATGCTGGATCTGCTGCGTTGGCACGGCGCCGAGGAGGTCGAGCACCGGTCGCTGGTGTACGACGTCTACCAGCACGTCTCCGGGAGCTACTTGATCAGGGCGTTCTCGATGT
>NZ_LZKD01000106.1:0-1286 GCF_001668695.1 Mycobacterium sp. E2497 | reverse complement strand
CGAGCAACGTTCCCCGGATCAACTTCTTCGCCGCGGCCAGCGCGGCGTGATAGTCCCGGGGCGGGGACGTGGCCGCCAGTTCGGTCAACCCATAGATGAGCGCGTAGACGGCCTCGATGATGCCGTTGCGGTCGGCCCGGTGCGCGAGCGCCCGGCGATGGCGGCCGCCAAAATCAGCGGTGACGGAAGCCAACTCGTGGCGGCCAGGTGATGTTCTTCCGCGCTGACGGCGGTGAGCCCACGCTGATCGGCGAATTCGGCCATGTCCAGCGCCGCCTGGTAACGGGCGGCCTGGCGCGCCGTGGGGTCGGCGATGTTGGTCATGTTCAGCCGCAACGCGGTGAGCAGGCTCATCGCCGTACACCGGCCGCGCGCACGAAAAGCGTCCCCCTGACCAAGTCCTTCGCGGAGGCGACCGTGGCCGCGTACGCCTCCGGGCCCAGACTGGCCGCCCGCTCCGTCAGCCCGCGAGTCAGCGCGTAGATGGCGTCGACCGTGGCCCGCACGTCCGTGTCGGCGGGCAGCGCGCCCCGGGTTCGGGCGTCCCCGATGATCTCGGCGACGGCGCCGCGCAACGCCTTCAGCCCGGGATACTCCGGTCGGCCGCGAACCGGGTGCTCGTTGCTTTCGGCGCGGACCGCGCGATCGAATGCGGCCAGATGCGGATGCTCGCGCATCAGCCGGCTCGCCTCGTCCAGCACCGCCGCGAGGCGATCGACCACGCCGCCGGGACCCGCGGCGGCGGCTCGCAGCCGCGGCACCGCCATGCGTTCGATGTCCTCGACGGCCGCGTCCAGCAATTCGGACTTGTTCGGGAAGTAGTGGTACAGGCTGCCGCTGGTGACGTCGGCCGCCCGGGCGATCTCACGGATGGTGGCGCCCGCGTACCCGAATTCGGCCACGCAGCGCATGGTGGCAACGACGATCCGCTGCCGCGTCTCCTCGCCGCTGGCGCCGACCGGACGTCCCCGTTGCGCCCGCGTCACCGTGCTGTCCTCACTCGCGCGTCCCGTCCGCCGGCTCCCGGTCCCCGACACGGTCGAATATAATCGAGTGATCGATTAGTTTCGGCTTCGCCGCGGAGGTGCGTAGTGCGTGATGGACGGAGCTGCGGCGGGCTTCCCGCCGCATGAGCGTCACGCCGCCGCAATTGGGTCGGCCGGTGGGTGCCGACGGTGAGCAGACCCGGGCCCGCATCATCACCGCCGCGATGCGATGTGTGGCCGAGAATGGCTATTCGCGCACCACGATTCGCGAGATCGCCCGGGCGGCCGACGTCACCAGCG
>NZ_LZKD01000105.1:0-17942 GCF_001668695.1 Mycobacterium sp. E2497 | reverse complement strand
TCGTAGCGGACCGGTTCGATGCCGTATTCCTCGGGCTTTTTGCCCGCCACGGCGTTGAGCCCGATGTAGGGGTAGATGCGGCCTTCGTACTCCCACACCTGACACATCTGGCCGGTGTCGGGTCGTTCCCACTCGATGATCTTCGGACCCGCTTCCAAGTATTTCTTGGGAAGGCGGTCGCTCCACACCTTGGGATGCTCGATCAGGTGGTCGTCGACGGAGATCAGTTGCATCCAGGGCTGCAGAGGCATCGGTGCTTCCTTGCGCTTCGAGGGACGGACAAAATAGAAAAACATTTAGTTATTTCCAACCAGTGTAGTAGCCTACCGGACGATGCGGCAAGCGGTTGTCGCCCCGCGGTCATAGGACCGTGATCGGAGGTGTGGTCGTGAACTTCGACTTGGAGGGCAAGCGGGCCCTCGTCACCGGCAGCAGTTCGGGAATCGGCGCGGGCATCGCCACGGCGCTCGCCGCCGAGGGGGTGTCCGTGGTCATCCACGGTCGTAACGCAGAACGAGTGGCATTGGTTGCCAATGTGATTCGAGACAGTGGTGGGCGGGTCGCCACCGCCGTAGGCGACCTGGCTACCGAGGTCGGCGCCGCGGACGTAGCGAGAACGGCCCTCGCGGCCTTCGGCGGGATAGACATCCTCGTGAACAACGCCGGGGGAGCGTCGGAAACTGGAGTGCAGTCGTGGTTCGCCCTGCCCGTATCGGAGTGGGGGAACACCTATCAGCGCAACGTGCTTTCGGCGGGCCACCTGATTCACGCGCTGGCGCCAGCGATGAAGGACAACGGTTGGGGCAGGATCATCCAGATCGCCTCCGCGGCGGGCATCATCCCGACGTCGGGCCAGCCGGATTACGGACCGTCCAAGGCGGCAATGATCAACATGTCCATGGGGCTGTCAAAAGCCTTGGCGGGCAGCGGTGTAACCGTCAACACGGTAATGCCGGGCATGATCATGACCAGCGGGCTACGTGACTTTTTGCGCACCTTCGCCGAACGCCGCGGCTGGGGCGGCGATCTGGACCGCGCCGCGGAATATGTGCTGAAAGGTACCGGGCAGACCGTCCATCGAATCGGTCAAGTCAGTGATGTCGCCTATGCGGTCACGATGCTCGCCAGCCCGAAAGCCGATTTCTTCAACGGGATGAACCTTCACATCGACGGCGGAGCGACGGGATCGATCTATTGACTTTCAAATTCACACTCGAATATCCAAGTGACGTACCGACTGCGAGTCCTGAGTTCCGTGATCCGACCGTCATGCGCGCGATCGCCCATCAGGCCCAAGCGCTCGGCTTCGAAGCCATCGCGCTAGCCGACCATCCGGCACCGTCGGCGAAATGGCGACGGGGCGGCGGCCACAACACCTTCGAGCCCGCCGTCGCATTGGCCTTTTTCGCGGCCGCCACCACAACGATACGGTTGATGACGCATCTGTATGTGTTGCCGTTTCGGAATCCGTACCTGACTGCCAAAACGCTGACGTCGTTGGACATCGTCTCCGGTGGACGGTTGATCGCCGGCGTGGGAGCCGGTTACCTTCGTTCCGAGTTCGCTGCTCTGGGAGTCGATTTCGACGCCCGAGTCCAGCTCTTCAACGAATCGCTGGCTGCGCTGCGACGGATCTGGACCCATCCTGAAGAGCCGATCTCGGGAACGAATTTTGCCGCCACCGGCGAAATGAACCTCGACGGGCCGATCCAAAAGCCCCATCCACCGCTGTGGATCGGTGGCAACAGCGTCGCGACGCTGCGACGCGTCGTTGAGCACGGCAGCGGCTGGAGCGCCGTGGTGGCCCCGGCATCCATGGCGTCGTCGGTCCGGACGGCCGCGATCGAAGGGGTGGAAGACTTTTCACGAGCGGTCGACAGACTGCGAGAGATGCTCACGGCATCCGGCCGCGACCCGAACAGCGTGCACATTCAGGTCGCCGCCCCCGCAGTCGACTTCGACGATGCGGCCGCGGTGTCCGTACTGGACCAATACGTTTCCGCCATGGCGCGCGCCGGCGCGACCCGTATTCTCGCCCACGCCGACGCCTCCTCGGCAACGGCGGCCGAAACCTACCTCACCCGCTTCGCTGAGCATTTCGGCATGACCGCGTAGGCGGGCATGCCCCGGCCGTCACAGGATCTTCGCTTCGACGGCCAATCGGTCCCAGTGGCCTGCGGGCCCGCCGAATAGCACCTCATCGGTGCAGGCTCGGCGGACGTACAGGTGTGCGGAGTCCTCCCAGGTGAAGCCGATGCCGCCGTGAATCTGCACGTTGGCGTTCGCTACTCTGCGCAGGGCTTCCGAACACACCGCTTTTGCCATGCTCGAACGCCAACCCAGCTCGTCCGGGATGTCACCGTCTGCCGCTTGCAACGCCGCTTGAGAAGCCGATCGTGCCCACTCGAGGTCGACGAGCATGTCCGCGCATTTGTGTTTGATCGCCTGGAAACTGCCGATCGGCCGGTTGAATTGCTCACGCGTTCGGGCGTATTCCGTCGAGATCTCGAGCACGCGTTCGCACGCGCCGACCTGCTCGGCGCTCAACACAGCTATGGCGAGATCGACCGCGCGTCCGATTACACCGTCGACGGGATCTCTGCCGGACAGTCGCACCGCCGGTGCACCGGCGAACGCCAGTGTCGCCATCGGACGAGTGCCGTCCAGCACAGGCTCGCGCTCGGCGCTGACACTGGCGGCGTCGACGACGAACAACTCCGGTCGCCCGCCGACGTTCGCAACGACCACCAAATCGTCTGCGGCGCTTCCGTTGAGCACGTGCCGCGCCACGCCAGTGATAATCCAGCCATCGGCCGTGGACTCGGCATTGAGAGTGACAGCGCCACGCCGCCACAGTCCGCCGTCGCCGGTGAGGACCGCCGCAGCGGTGCGGTTGCCCTGGACCAGCTCCGCCAGTCGGCCCTCTGAGTTCGGATCCGCGTCCCGCAGTTCGATCAAGAGTCCGGTGGCCAGCACCGCCGACGCGAGGAACGGCACGGGCGCCAGCGCCCGGCCCAACTCGTGGGCAACCACGCCCAGTGCCGTTGCGCCGAAGCCGGCTCCGCCGAGGTGATCAGGCAGCGCGATCGCGGTCACCCCTACCTGATTGCACAGCACCTTCCACAATTGCGTGTCGATGCCGCGCTCGTCGCCGTCACTGTCATACGCCACCGCGCGTACCCGGTCTTCGGGTGCCAGCCGCTCACAGGCGGCGCGAACGGAATGCGCGAGATGTTGACGTTCGTCGACGTCCAACGCCGTCATCGACTTCCTCCTGCGATCTGTCGGGAGAGCTCGGATTTCGCGATCTTGCCCAGCCCGGTGAGCGGAAACTCGTCGACGATGACCAGGCGTTCGGGCCACTTCTGTTTCATCAGACCGCGTTGGTCCAGAAAGCCGCACAGCTCGTCGAGGGTGAGGTCGGGTTGGCCGGGCGAGCGTCGGACGATCGCGCAGACAGCTTCCCCGCGCAGTTCATCCGGCTGGCCCACCACCGCGACAGCGTCGATGAGTGGGTGTGCGAGCAATTCGTTCTCGATCTCGTCGGGGGAGATGTTTTCGCCCTTGCGGATGATCAGGTCCTTGATTCGGCCGGTGACCACGATGCGTCCGTCGGGGCGCAGGTGGCCCCGGTCGCCGGTGCGGAACCAGCCGTCCGGTGTCACCGCGCGTGACCACTGTTCGTCGTCCACATAGCCCGGTGTCAGGTTGGCGCCCCGCAACTGGATCTCACCGGCCGCGTCGACCCGAATTTCGGTCCCCGGGATCGGCCTTCCGGACGTGTTGGACTGCTGCTCTTCGTTATCGGTGGCCTCGCTGACGCAAATCATCGGCGCTTCGGTCATGCCGTAGGCATGCAGGATTGGTACACCCATGTGCCGGCGCACCTTTCGATGCAGCTCGGACGGGCAGGGTGCCCCGCCACCGATCAACATCCGCAGCGACGGAATCAGCGGCTCGTCGCTGCCGGATGCCAGCTGCGCCGAGAACAGCATCTGATAGAACGCGGTGCTGGAGCCGGACACCGTGACCCGGTGGGCCGCCAACAGGCCGGGGAGCTGGGCGGCATCGACCTTGGGCACCATGAGCGCCGAGAATGCGCCGATCAAACCGCTTGCCACGTAAAGAATTCCGCCTACGTGGGCGATCGGAAACGCAATCGTCCCAATCTCATTGGCGTGGTCGCCGAGTCCGAGGTGCGCTGTGAAGCCGCGGGCCGCCGCCAACAGTGTGGCGTCCGTGTGCTTGACGCCCTTCGGCCGGCCCGTCGCGCCGGAGGTGAAGTAGATCCACCTGGCGTCCTCGGCCAACCGGATTCCGACCAGCATGGGATCGACACCGCCGGCCATGTCGCGCAGTACATCGAAGAAGTCGTCGGGCAACCTGACGACGGGTACATCGGCCGGGGCGTTGGCCTCGGTGGATCCGTCGACGACCAAGATATCGGCACCGGCGACATCGAGTGCGGCGCGAACCTCGCGCTGCCGGTACAGATGGAGCACGGGCGCCTGCGTCACCTGCG
Organism: Mycobacterium sp. E2497; assembly: GCF_001668695.1. NCBI lineage: Bacteria > Bacillati > Actinomycetota > Actinomycetes > Mycobacteriales > Mycobacteriaceae > Mycobacterium > Mycobacterium sp. E2497. The sequence continues at coordinate 13,420 of NZ_LZKD01000105.1, read as the reverse complement.
TTCGAGCGAGCGCCAGCATCAGGACCGCCGCGCGACTGTGCGACGGCAATTGCCACGCCACCGTCATTTGAGATTGGACACCCGCCTGCGCGAGCCAGCGGGTGCCTGCCGCCGAGAGTGACGCCACGTCAGCAACGGTGAGCGTCGCGCCCGATTCTTCACGGAGCAACGGCTGGTTCGGCCGGGCACTTGCAGTTTCGTCGAGCAGTCCGGCGATGGTGTCGCGTGTCATTGCCCGACCTCTTGCAGATCCACCCCTCGCGTGCGCGGGCCGTCGTCCGCAGGCTCGTTCATCTCGACAGGATGGCGACCGCGGCGGTGCCCGGGGATCCGTAGAGCTGAGCCAGCGCGACGCGCGGATCGTTGGGCACCTGGCGATCACCGGCAGTTCCGCGCAACTGATGGACGAGTTCGTATACCTGCCGCAGCCCGGATGCGCCCACCGGTTCTCCGTTGGCGAGCAGACCGCCGTCGGTGTTGATCGGCAAGCGGCCACCGATTTCCGTAGCACCGTCGTGTAGGAGAGCCTCCTGCTCGCCGTCCTTGCAGAGCCCCGTCTCGGCCATGTGGATGATTTCGGAGCCCGAGTCGGTGTCCTGCAGTTGCGCGACGTCGACGTCCTCCGGGCCGATGCCGGCCTGTTCGTACGCAGCGTGTGCCGCTTCCGCGGTGGTGCCCGGCACCAGAGGAAGTTCGATCGAGGTGCGCAGCAGTTCGTATGCACCCTCGCGGCGACTCCGAAGCGCCGTGGAGCGTAGATAAATGGGAGTGTCGGTGTAGCGCTTGGCCACGTCGGCACGGCAGACCACCACGGCCGCTGCGCCCTCGTTGGGATTGCAATACATGTATTGGCGCAGTGGAGCGTTGACGACCGGTGACGCCAGGATTGCTTCAACGCTCATGGCTTTCCGGCGCCACGCATGAGGCGCAAGCGCGCCGTTCGCCAAGTTTTTGGCAGACACGCGTGCCAGGGTCGGTTCGCTGATGCCGTGGTCATGCATGTAGCGCATGATCTTCGTGCCGAAGTAGTGGGTGGTCAGGAACATGCCTTGGTCGCCGTACCACTGCGGCAGCCCGGCGACGGCGGGATCGGCGCCGAAGGCGCCGCGCGGGTGTTTGTCGAGACCGACACCGACAGCGATCTCGGCTTCGCCCAGTTGGACGTCATGCGCGGCCAGCGTGAGCAGGGAGTTGCCCGTGGCGCAGCCGCTCAGGGTCGCGCGCGCAGGCAACCCAGTCATTCCGGCCAGTCCGGTGACCGCCTCGGGGTTGGCGACTTCGAGGCTCCCGGCGTACAGGCTGCCGACGTCCGACCACTGCACCCCCGCATCGCGAAGCGCGCGGCCGATCGCAACAGCGCCCATCTCTAGCGCCGACCGGTCCTCGTAACGACCGAATGGATGGAGCCCAACGCCGATGATCGCGATGTCTGGCGTTGTGCTCATGGTGCTCCTTCGGCGGGTGGCAGGTTGGACTCCAGCGGACACTAAGTCTATAACTATATATCGGATTCAAGAAGGGGCAGGGCGTTGAGCATTGCACTGTTGCTGGAGATGGCCGTCTCCGGCGATCCCGACCGTCTTGCCGTGGTCGATGGTGAGACGCGGCTGACCACCTCCAAGTTGAGCCGGCTCGCAAGCGGGGGAGCCGGAGTCATCGGCGAGTCCGGAGTTGAGCACGTGGCTTATGTCGGCACCGGCGGGGCACTGCTGCCGTTGCTGATCTTCTCGTCAGCGCGGGCCGCAACTCCGTTCACGCCGTTGAACTACCGTCTGAGCGCGGAGGGTTTGCAGCAGTTGATCGGGCGCCTGCCGGCGCCGATGGTCGTCGCCGACCCTCAGTACGTGGAACTGGTCGCCGGCGCGGGTAAGCGCGTGATGAGGTCGGAGGAGTTCATCGAAGCCGCTCGCGTCGGCGATCCGGTCGAGGAGTTCGCCGATCCCGAGGATGTGGCGATCGTCTTGTTCACCTCGGGTACTACATCTGCGCCGAAGGCCGTCGAGCTGACGCACAACAATCTGACCGGTTACGTCACGGGCACAGTCGAATTCGGGTCCGCCGACGCCGACGATGCGGCGCTGGTGTGCGTGCCGCCCTATCACATTGCCGGCGTTGGCGCGGCGCTGTCGAATCTCTATGCAGGCCGACGGATCGTCTACCTGCGCAAGTTCGATCCGCGGGAGTGGGCGCAGTTGGTGCGCGACGAGCGGGTGACCACTGCGACGGTGGTGCCCACGATGCTCGACCGCATCATCGCCGAACTGGAGGTCAGTCCCACGGATCTCCCGACGCTGCGCACGCTGGCGTACGGTGGCTCGAAAGTCGGTCTACCGTTGGTCCGCAAGACTATCGCCGCGCTGCCTCACGTCGGCCTCGTCAACGCGTACGGGCTCACCGAAACAAGCTCTACCATCGCCGTTCTCACGCCCGAGGACCACCGCACGGCGCACGGCGCAACCGAGGAGGCCGCGGCGCGCCGGCTCGGCTCGGTCGGCAGGCCGGTGCCGGGTATCGAGGTCCAGATCCGTGACGAGAACGGCACGGTGCTCGCGCCCGGTCAGGTGGGCGAGTTGTTCGTGCGGGGGCCACAGGTGTCAGGCCGATACACCGGAATCGGTTCAGTGCTCGACGCCGAAGGCTGGTTTCCCACCAGGGACACCGCGATGCTCGACGACGACGGCTACCTGTTCATCGGTGGCCGATCCGACGACACGATCATTCGCGGTGGCGAGAACATCGCGCCGGCGGAGGTGGAGGACGTGCTCGTCGAGCATCCCGACGTCCACGAGGTGGTGGTGGTCGGCGTCGACGACCCGCAGTGGGGCCAGATCATCGTCGCGATCGTGGTACCCGAGGCGGCCGCCGAGCCGGATGTCGAAGAACTGCGCGAGTTCGTTCGCAAATCGCTACGGGGCTCACGCACCCCTGACCGCATCGTGTTCCGCGATCACTTGCCGACAACCGCGACGGGCAAGGTGCTGCGTCGCGAAATCGTTGAAACGCTGCAAACTACGGCCGGACGGCATTAGCCGGCAACGAAAGTCAAGGAGCTGCACATGATCAAGAACGGGACCCGGCTGCAGAGCCAGGTGTGCGATACGCAGGTCATCGTCGTGCGGTCTGCCGACAGTCTCGATGACTTGCGTTGCGGGGGAGAGCCGATGGTGGCCCTCGACGCGCAGAAGTCACCCCACGCCGACCTGGACCCGGCTTTCGCCGGCGGCAGCACGATGGGCAAGCGCTACGTCGACGCCGCCGGCGCCGAAGTGCTGGTGACCAAGTCTGGTGTCGGGGCATTGAGTGTCGGCAACACCCCGCTGGCAATCAAAGAGGCAAAACCGTTGCCCGCCAGCGATTAATCAATCGCGCGGCGTCGGGACGAGTCGGTCTGCCGCACGCCGGTAAGTCCTCCTGCCACGGCCGTGGCGTCGAACAGCGGTGCGGTACAGAGCTCGTGGCTACGGAAATTGCCCAGTCTCAGGCCAGCCCGTAAACGAAGATCGGTGAGGCACCTCATCGAGTCGTTGATGCGGCGTGTTCCCATGTGGCTCGCCAGGCGCGTTCTTCATCGCGCTTGTCATGGTGCAGCTTTTCTGAGGGCGCGCTGAGATGGATCGCTGGGTGGGGCATGGTGAAGAAATTGCCTTGACCCAGCGCTGATTCGCCGCTTCCGGTGTCGACGTAGCAGTATCCCTCTCCGGACAGCGCCGCTTCGGTGTCGGTCCTGCCGAGGTAGTGCAACGCGTTTGCCGCTGCGGCTCGAGCACCGTTTTTGGCGAAGATGGCCGCTTTGGGCAGTGGACGCCCAGACGGAGAGTTGATGGCGGTGGCGTCGCCGATCGCGAAAATTCCCGGGAATTGTGTCTGCATGGTAGTCGGGTCGACGCTGATCCAGCCCTGACCGTCGATTGTCACGGCCGGTTCGTGCGGCGGGATGAACACCAGCAGATCGAACGGGACCACGTCGCCGTCCTGGAAGTGGATTTGCTTGCGGTCCGCCTCGATGTGGTCGACGGTGTGCTCGCCGAAGAAAGCAATGCCGTTGTCATTGAGCAGCTCGACGAGTTCGGGCCCTGCGAATGGGCCCGCGGACGGCATCGGATGTTTTTCGGGGCTATAGACCGATATGGTGGTGCGCGATCGTGATCCGTTGTCGCGGAGCAGGTCCGCGGCCAGCAGTGATCCCTCGTAGGGCGCGACCGGGCAGCGGTAGGGTTGCGAAGTCACCAAGAACACCAGTCTGCCTCCGGCGAATTCGCGCAGGGCCTGATGCGCCTGCGAGGCGGCATCGGCGCTGTAGTAGTGCACCGCGCTGCCGCGCTCGACGGCCTCGCCCAATCCAGGAGTTCGTTCGATGGCGTTGCGCGCGCCGGTGGCGACCACTAGCGCGTCGAACCCGAGGCCGGTGCCATCGGTCAGTGTCACGGTGTGCGTCGCGGGGTCGATAGCGCGCACGGTGCCCGTGACGCGGCGCACTCCGGTCAGTGCGTCAGCGCTGGGCCGGATCGGCACACTGTTGCGGCCGCGCCAACCACGCATCACCCACGGCAAGGTGAAGCCCAGGAAATGCGAGAAATCTTCGTCGACGACGGTGACGTCGAGATCGCCGCGATCAACTCCAAACCCGGACAGCTCCTTGACGACGCTCAGCCCGCCGATTCCGGCACCTAGAACGAGGAGCTTCTGTGTCATGGCGTCTCCTTGCTGTTTTCTGCGATGTTGCACGCTGGTTGATGCATGTTGGTTCTGAGACCGTGGCTGTTGCGTTGCGCAGTCAACCTTTCCCTCCCAGCTGAGATCCTTTGCGCCAGAACGTGATCTGCGACGGTTGACAGCTCCACCGGAGCCTCGGCCTTTGCGGCATGTCTGCGCTATATACGCCATCGTATATACCCATACCCCTAGGGGTAAAGGCGCGGGAGCCGAGATCAACTGACCGGGGCGCATGCGCGACGTCGGTAAGCGTGCGTGAGCAGCGAAGCTGTCGGAGCCTGCTGACTAGCCACGAGTTGGCTGCCAACGTCCTGAGGGTGCAAACGACCGCGACGCTCAGCGCAGCAGCGGGATGCCGGTACCCGGCTCTGGGCTAGAGTCGTGAGTCGTTGCTCAACCGACTACGTCGGGCCCGAGGCCGCCTCACCGGCTTCATCGCCATGACGGAACAAGGCCGTGACCGCAAAGACGTCGTCACTCAACTGATAGCCGTATCGCCCGTCCTCGACCGGGCCGGATTCAAAAATCGTGGCATCCGGCATCCGGCTCTGCATCGCGAGCAACCGAGCCGGCACACCGCCACGCCTCACCGAAGTGGAACTTGAGAAGCCGTCTTTATCTCTTGCACGACGAAGAGACGTGTCCTGCTACAACAAGAGCGGCGTCGTGGTCAAGCCCCGGCGGTTTGCAGGACCGGCGGCTTGACGGCGTCCGGATCAGGATTGGCAATCGGAAGCCCCATGAACCGGCGGGCGTTGTCGCCCATGAAGTCGTACGTGCGTCTCCGGTCCATGCCCTCGGCGTACTTGAAGTAGCCACGCGGAGTCTCCAGGCCTTCGGGGTGCGGCCAGTCGGAGCCGAACAACACCTTGTCCCAACCGACGGTCTCGACTACGTCCGCAACCGAGCCCTCCCAGAACGGGCTGACCCAGATGTTGCGGCGGAACACGTCGTGCGGGTGTTCGGGGAAATTCTGCGGCATCTTGCCATACGTGGACTGCAGATCATCGAAAAGCGGTTTGATCCAAGAGCTTCCATTCTCGACGCTGGCGATACGCAGCTTCGGGAAGCGGGTCAGCGTGCCGTGGCAGATCAAGCTGGTCAACATGTCGGCGATCTCGCGGTGACCCAGCGCGGTCCACTTGAACGCCGACATCTCGAAGGCGTTGCTCGTGTCGGCCGGCTCCCACTTCTCGATGTATTCCTGCAAGGGGGGCTGGCTCGCGTGCAGAACGATGGGAAGTCCCGCCGATTCGACATCGCGCCAGAACGGGTCGAATTCCGGCAGCGCGGGGGAACGCCAGCCCTTGTAGCCCTTCACCGGGGCCGGCTTGATCAGAGCGACCTTGGCGCCGTTGCTGAGGATGAAGTCGAGTTCGCGGCGCCCTTCGTCAACGAGGCCGAGGTTGATCACCGGCGTGGTGTAGATGCGGCCGGCGTGGGTGAATCCCCAATGTTCGAATATCCACTGGTTCAAGGCGTGGATGATGGCTGCGGTCAATTCGGGATCCTCGGCTGAGGAATGCTCGACCAGGTTGGCGAGTGTGGGGTAATTCAGGCACGCGTCGACGCCTTGCCGGTCGAGTTCGGCGATCCGGTCCTCCGGGTTGCGCGCGGCGGGCGGACAGTCGATGCCGCGCCCCGACATCTCCCGCATGCTCAGCCCCTCGGGGTTCTGGCCGGAGTAGAACTTCTCGTGCGCTCCGGGAGCGGCGACCCGCTCAAACGTCGGGTTGGGCATGTAGTCGGTGATCTTGTTCAGGATGGCGATACGAGTGTGCCTGCCGATCTGGACGAACTGCACCTTTGACTTGTACTTCTCCGGCAGGTACTTGAGCAGCGCGTCAGGCGTCTCGTACATGTGCTGATCGGCATCGAAGATCGGTGCATCGGTGAACTGCGTCATCAGGCCGCGCCTCCACGTCTCGTTTGGGTTCGCACTGAGCTTGCCGCAACTTGACGCAAGTGTCAAGTTCTTGCCTGACTATGACTGCAGAGTGGGTTTTAAGTGCGTAAATTAGCGTCCGACGTTTCTGTCATGTATGTTGCGCAGATGACCGTGTCGCAAGCTGCCACCGCCGAGGATCTGCTCGGCATGAGCCGTGGTGAGCGCACTCGTTCGGCAATCCTCGACGCCAGCAGGCGGCTGTTCCTGGAGCGTGGATTCCGGGGCACGCCGATCAACGCGATCACCGAAGCCTGCGGGATCTCACGCGCGGGTTTCTACACCTACTTCAAGGACAAGCGCGAGATATTCAACGTGCTCGGCAAGACCGCCTATCACGACGTGCTTGCGGTGATCGCCCACTGCCGTGATGCGGTCACGTCTGGAAGGCCCGACGCCCTCCGGGCGTGGGTCGGCGAGTACTTCGACTACATGGACCGGCACGGCGCGTTCGTCACTGCGGCCGCGCATACCGCACCGGACGACGAGGAGTTCCGCCGCTCGCGGAACCATATGATGACGCGCGCCGCCTGGAATCTGGGACAGGCGATCTGTGCCGACGGCAAGCATTCCCCGGAGGTCATCGGCATCGCGGCGATGGGACTGCTCGACCGATCGTGGTATGCCGTGCAAGCTCAGTTGGTCCCCGTTGACCGCGCTGAGATGATCGCCGTGGTCGCCGACACGATCACTGCCATGGCCGCTACGCCGGGCGAAACGCGTACGTGAGCAACAATTCGCCGGCTTCCGTCTCCACGGTGGTCGTGGAGCTCACCATCTGCTGACCGATGCGCAGTTTCGACGCATCCGCGCCGATGATCAGCGACTCGACAAGAACCCGCTCGCCGAGCTGGATGAACCCGACGACGTAGGGCCGGAAAGCTTCCGGCGAGCGGTGACCCTTGTACGGCAGGGGTGGCGGGAACTCCTGCGTCGTGAATGTGAAAAGCGTTCCCTCCGTCGGCAACTCGATCGGCTCGATGTCGGCCTGAACGTCGGGATTGGCGTCGAACAGCTCCGGGCGCTCCGCCGGAAATTTCACCACACCGGTCGACCGCCGGCGCGACCCCTGGAGCACGGCACGGTCGCCGTCGACCCGGAAAAGATTGTCCGCGATGAGCTGAGTCATGTCATGCCACCTCGATAACCATTGCTGCTCCCATTCCGCCGCCCGCGCACATCGACAGCACGCCGATGCCGCCGCCGCGGCGGCGGAGCTCGTAGATGGCCGACGTCACCATCCGCGCGCCCGTCGCGGCGATCGGATGGCCAAGGCTGATACCGGATCCGTACACGTTGACGATTTCCTCGTTGAGGCCCAGTTCGCGTGCGCATGCCACCGCCTGAGCGGCGAACGCCTCGTTGATCTCGAACAGCGCCACGTCCTCAACAGTGCGGCCCGCCAACTCCAGCGCTTTCGGGATGGCCGAGATCGGTCCGCTCCCAGTCCGATTCGGCGGCACGCCGACCGAACTCCACGACAGCACGTTGGCCAAGACGTCCTGCTCGGTGTCCGGCCTGGCCAGTGCGACCACCGCCGCCGCGTCGTTGATCCCCGACGAATTCCCTGCGGTGACCGTGAATCCCTCGATCTCGGGGTGCAGCACCTTCAACGCGGACAGCGTCTCGAGGGTGGTGTCGCGGCGTGGGTGTTCGTCCTCGGCGAAGGTGACCGTCGATCCGTCGGGCTGCGGAACCCGCAGCGGCACGATCTCGTCGACGAAGGAGCCGGCGTCGATGGCCTTGACCGCGCGCTGGTGGCTGCGCAGCGCCCACTCGTCTTGGTCTTTGCGTGACAGGGCGTACTGGACCGCGCAGTTGTGCGCCACCGTGATGGACATGTCGAGGGCGGGGGCATCCGCGGTCGGCGGGTGTGACAGCGGGAACCAGGGGTCCTCGTAGTCGTCCGGCGACTTACCCGTCGTGAACGGCTTGCGCTTGCGCAGCAGCGGCGTTGTCGAACACGACTCCATCCCGCCGGCCAGGATCGCTCGACTCATCCCTGCGGCAATCTGCCCCGCGGCCACCGCGACCGCGCTAAGGCTCGATGCGCATTGCCGGTTGACCGCCATCCCGGGAATGCCGGTCAGACCCAGGTCGACGGCGACATAGCGGGCGCTGTCTCCGCCGCCCTGCAGGCTCTCGGCGAGCACCAGGTCGTCGAAGTCGGATGCATCCAATCCCGATCGTTCGATGGCCGCCGCGACGACCGGTTTGGCCAAGTCGATGGCGGGCATGTGGGCCAGCGTTCCCTTGCGGGCAGTGCCGATGGGGGTGCGGGCGGCGGCCACGATGGCGGCGCGCGACGTCGTCGACGTCATGTGTCTCCCGAAAGGTCGTCGGACAGGCAGCCGATTGGGTGCCCTGGTTCGCGCCAAGAGTATACCGTTAAATAGATATCTGTATTGGCGGGTCGGACGGGAGTGGAATGAAGACAATCGGGTCGGTAGACGAGGCGGTCGCGGCAATTGGCGTCGAACTCGGGGTCAGTCGGTGGTTCGACGTGGATCAGTCGCGCATCGACCAGTTCGCCGACGTGACCGTGGATCACCAGTGGATCCACGTCGATGTGGAGCGCGCGAAAACCGAAAGTCCATACGGCGCGACCATTGCTCACGGCTTTCTGACCCTGTCGCTCATTCCCGGTCTGAGCAAGGACAATTACCGCGTGGAGAACGCCAGGATGGGCATCAACTACGGACTGAACAAGGTCCGGTTCCTGGCGCCGGTGACGGCGGGGAGCCGGGTGCGGGTGCGATCGGAACTCGCCGACGCGGTGAGAGCCGGTGACGACACCGTCAACCTCACCGTCCGGCACACCGTCGAGCTCGACGGGTCGCAGAAGCCCGCCGCCGTCGCCGAGTTGATCGCCAGGTACGTGTTTTGATGAGCGGTGGCCCCTTCGACGGCAAGGCGGTCCTGACCGGTGCGGGCAAGTCGCAGGTCGGCCGCCGGTTGGGCCGGACCGGCCTGGACCTGACGCTGGAGGCGGTGCTGCGTGCGATCGCCGACGCCGGTCTGGACGTCGACGACATCGACGGGATCGCCAGCTATCCCGGTCCCGGAGTGCCCGATCCCGGATTTTCCGGCGCCGGTATCCAAGACGTGCGCAACGCTCTCGGGCTGCGCTGTCGTTGGTACATGTCCAGCTTCGAGACCGCCGGACAGATCGGCCCGGCGATCGAGGCGTGCATGGCGGTCACCCTCGGGTTGGCGAACCACGTCGTGGTGTTCAGGTCGGTGTGGGAATCCACCGCCGCCCAGCAGGGCGGTGGTGGCCGCGCGTCGGTGCTGTTCGGGGGCGGCAAGCTGCCTCCCCACCTCGAGTGGGTCGCGCCGTTCGGGGCGTTGTCCGCGGCGAACTGGCTCGCTATGCCCACGCAGCGGTACATGCACGACTACGGGATGACCCGAGAACAACTCGGTGCGATCGCGATCAACGCCCGCCGCAACGCCGGACTGAACCCCGACGCCATCTACCGCGAGCCGATGACGATGGACGACTACCTCGGCGCGCGAATGATCTCCGAGCCACTGTGTCTTTACGATTGCGACGTCCCCTGCGACGGAGCCACGGCCGTCATCGTCTCGCGCCGCGACGCCGCGAAGGGGCTGCCCCGCCATCCGTTGACCGTGGAGTCCGTCGGGCCCGGCATGTTCGAGCGTGCGACCTGGGACCAGCGCTGCGACCTCACCACGATGGCCGCCCACGATTCGGCCCAAACCCTCTGGCAGAACACGAGGTTGACGCCCGGCGATGTTGACATGGCACAGATCTATGACGGCTTCTCATTCCTGACCGTGATGTGGCTGGAAGCACTCGGCTTCTGCGAGCAGGGGAAGGCAGGGGAGTTCATCGAAGGCGGCGAGCGCATCGCGCTCGACGGAGAACTACCCATCAACACCAGCGGCGGACAGTTGTCGGGTGGGAGACTGCACGGCATGGGGTTCCTGCATGAGGCGTGCGTGCAGATGTGGGGCGAAGGCGGCGACCGCCAGGCGCCCACAACGCCCGAAGTGGTCGCCGTGGGGGTGGGCGGCGGGCCCGTCGCCGGATCGATGTTGCTGAGCGGCCGGTAACGTGCTGTCCGAACCGGGCGAGGCGTCGATGACGTTGGGTGACATCGTCACCGACAATGCCCGGCGCTTCCCCGATGCGATCGCATACCGTCTCGGTGATCACGAAATCACTCATGCGGGACTGCGCGAACGCGCCGTGCGACTGATCTCCGCGATGTCGTCCGCCGGTGTAGGACGCCAGGACCGTGTTGCGATACTGAGCCGCAACAGCGTCGAGTTCGGTGAGGTGATGGCGGCATGTCAACTGAGCGGAATCATCATGGCGACCATCAACTTTCGGTTGGCGCGTGATGAGGTGCGCGATGCGCTGGCGCGCGTGCGGCCATCGATAGTGTTCGTCGCGGACGAGTACGCGCCCATGGTTGCCGACGTCATCGCCCAACTGTCGGATCAGCCGGTGCTGGTGCGCATCGGCGGACCCGACCCCGATGGGATGGTCGATTTCGAGGACTTTCTCACCAGCGGCGCCGGCGGCGAACCAGGGCTGCGCGCGCAACCCGACGACATCGCCTGCCTGATCTTCACCAGCGGCACCACCGGCGCAGCGAAATGCTGCATCCTCGGCCAACAAGAACAGCGACGCGTCGCGTTCACCATGAGCGCCGAGATGCGCACGGGCTCGACCGACCGCGGATTGATCAATATGCCGATGTTCCACGTCGGTGCCATGGCGATAATCGCAGGATTGCACGCCCGTGGCGGAACAGTGGTGTTGCAGCAGAAATTTGATCCGGTCGACGCGGTGCGTCTTGTCTGCGAGGAGCGCATAACGCTCCTGCATCTGGCGCCGGTGATGCTGGGTGCGCTGCTGGACGCCGTGACCGACGCGGGGGAAGTCGAATCGTTGGAGACGATCGTCTATTCCGCCGCGCCGATGCCCCGACGCGTCCTCGAGCGGGCGTTGGCGATGATCCCGTCCGCCGGGTTTCTGAACCTGTACGGGCAGACCGAGGCGATCGTCTCCGGACTGCCCCGCGAATTGCACACCGTCGAGGGCTCGGAGGTCCTGCGATCCGTGGGGTTCCCCTTTCCGGGCTTTCGGGTCCGGATCGTCGGGGACGACGGCGCTGACGTTTCCGCGGGGACACCGGGAGAGATTGTGGTGCAGTCGAACTCGTGCTTCCGCGGCTACTGGGACGACCACGCGGCGACGCTGGCGACCTTGCGTGACGGTTGGTGCCACACCGGTGACATCGGCAGATTCGACGAGCGTGGGCTGCTCTATCTGGTCGATCGCAAGAAGGACGTGATCATCACCGGTGGTGAGAACGTCTACACGCCGGAAGTCGAGGATGCCGTGAGCCGGGGCGAGGGCATCGCGTCCTGCGCGGTGATCGGGATGCCCGATGACAAGTGGGGCGAAACCGTTTGTGCCGTCGTCACCGTCAAGCCCGGCGCATCGGTCACGCTGAAAACGGTGCAAGACAGCGTCCGCGCGCGGTTGGCCGGTTACAAGATCCCGCGACGGCTGGTGACCGTGGACGAACTGCCGATCCTGGCCAGCGGGAAAATCGACAAGAAGCGGCTCAGGGCCCACGTCGAACTACGCCACAGAAGCGAGGAACCAGCATGAAAGTCCGTCTCGAGCAGTCCAGGTGTGTGGGGCACGCACAGTGCTATGCCGTTGATCCGGAGTTGTTTCCGATCGATGACTCCGGCTACAGCACCGTGGAGGAACACGAGGTCAAGCCGAAAGACGAGCGCAAGACGCGCGACGGCGTCGCGGCCTGTCCCGAACTGGCACTTGTGCTCGAAGAAGACCGATCGGCGGATTGACCAACATAAATAACCAAGTTAGCTTTGTGATGTGACCACGGTCGGTGATTGGCGGGCGCGTCTTCAGGAGCTACTGGACGACTACCGGCGTGAACAAGCGGCCGGTTCCGGCCCTCACCCTGGTCGTATCGACGCCGCCCGGGCCTGGCACTCCCGTCTGGTCGATGCGAAGCTGGCAGCTCCGGGGTGGCCGAAATCGGTCGGCGGAATGGGGTTGTCCCTCGACGAGCAACTCGAGTACTACCGGATCACCACGGCCGCCGGGGTGCCGCCACATCCCTGCCCGCTGTCGTTCATCGTCGCGCCGACGCTGATCGCCCATGGCACCGACGAACAGAAGGCCCGGTTCCTTGAACCACTGCTGCGCGCCGAAGAGTTTTGGTGCCAGGGGTTTTCCGAACCCGGGGCGGGCAGCGATCTGGCGTCGCTGTCGACACGGGCGGTGCGGGATAACGGCGCGTACCGGGTCACCGGTCAAAAAGTCTGGACCTCGATGGCCGACCGGGCCGACTGGATGTTCGCGTTGGTCAGGACGGGCCCTGCCGGACGGGGCACCGACGGCATCACTTACCTGCTGATCCCGATGGACAGCCCCGGGATCGAGGTGCGCCCGCTGCGCGACATCAGCGGCGCGGCGCACTTTGCCGAGGTGTTCCTCGACGATGTCGAGGTCGCGATCGAGCACCGGGTCGGCGACGAGGGCGGCGGTTGGGCCATCATGCGGACGTCGCTCGGCCATGAGCGCGCCACCGCGTTTCTGGCCGACGAGTTCAAGTACCGCAAGACAACCGACCGGGTCATGGGGTTGATGCGCGCGCAGCAACTGGATGCCGACCCGATGGTCCGTCAGGCCGTCGCGAGGTTGGAGTCCGGTGTCCGGATGATCGCCGCGAACAGCGCCCGCGC
>NZ_LZKD01000104.1:0-39263 GCF_001668695.1 Mycobacterium sp. E2497 | reverse complement strand
ACGACTCGTTCGGCGCGCTCGACGTCCACACCGACGCACGGGTCCGCGCGTCGGTGAAGCAAATAGCGGCCGCTGCCACCGTCATCGTTGTCACCCAACGCGTTTCGACCGCCGCCGAGGCTGACCAGGTGATCGTTGTCGACAACGGGAAACTGGTAGGCAGCGGCACGCACGACTCGCTGCTCGCCGACTGCCCCGCCTACGCCGAATTCGCCGACTCGCAGTCGGTGAGCGCGGTGCAATCCGGCCAGGCCGGGGGCGCGTCATGACGGCGCCGGCCACCCGCGGCTTGGCCCCGGCACCGGCCGGCCGGTCCCGTGACTTCTGGGGGTCGGCCACCCGGCTGGCGAAAAGGCTTGCCCCACAACGCCGGCTCAGCGTCGCGGTGATCGGCCTCGGGATCACCGGGACGGTGATCGGGGTCATCGTCCCGCGCATCCTCGGCCACGCCACCGACCTGCTGTTCAACGGCGTCATCGGGCGACAGCTCCCCGCGGGCATCACCAAGGCGCAGGCCGTCGCCGCGGCCCGCGCGCGGGGCGAGGGCACCTTCGCCGACCTGCTGTCGGGAATGAGCGTGGTGCCGGGGAAGGGCGTGGACTTCGGCGCGGTGGCGCGAACGCTGGTGCTGGCGTTGGGCCTTTATCTGGTTTCGGCACTGTTGATCTGGGCCCAGGCGCGGCTGCTCAACGTCACCGTGCAGCGCACCATGGTCGCGCTGCGTTCGGACGTCGAGGACAAAATCCACCGGCTGCCGCTGTCCTACTTCGATGGGCGCCAACGCGGTGAGCTGTTGAGCCGGGTGACCAACGACATCGACAACGTGCAGTCGTCGCTGTCGATGACCATCAGCCAGTTGGTGACGTCGATCCTGACCGTGGTGGCGGTGCTCGCGATGATGGTGTCCATCTCGCCGCTGCTAGCGCTGATCACCGTGGCGGCGGTGCCGCTGACCCTGCTGGCGACACGCGCGATCGCGCGGCGCGCACAGCGCCTGTTCGTGGCGCAGTGGACGAGCATCGGTCGCCTCAACGCCCACATCGAGGAGACCTACAGCGGCTTCACGGTGGTCAAGACGTTCGGCCACCAGGCCGCGGCGCGCGGCCACTTTCGCGACTGCAACGACGACGTCTACCAGGCGAGTTTCGGCGCGCAGTTCTTCTCGGGCCTCGTGGCGCCCGCGACGGGTTTCATCGGCAACCTCGGCTACGTGGCCGTCGCCGTGGTGGGCGGCCTGCAGGTGGCCACCGGCCGCATCACCCTCGGCGGCATCCAGGCTTTCATCCAATACGTCCGGCAGTTCAATGCCCCTCTCGGCCAGGTGGCTGGGATGTACAACACCCTGCAGTCCGGGGTGGCCAGCGCCGAGCGAGTGTTCGATCTGCTCGACGAGCCCGAGGAATCGCCGGACGCCGAGGCCACCCTGGCCCGGCCCGGCGCGGCCCCCACCGGCCGAGTCGAGTTTCAGCACGTCAGCTTCGGTTACCGCCCGAACACCCCGGTGATCCACGACCTGTCGATGGTGGCCGAGCCCGGAACCACGGTGGCGATCGTCGGGCCGACCGGGGCCGGCAAGACCACCCTGGTGAACCTGTTGATGCGGTTCTACGACGTCGATTCCGGCCGGATCCTGGTCGACGACACCGATATCACGACCGTGAGCCGGCAGTCGCTGCGTTCGCGGATCGGCATGGTGCTGCAAGACACCTGGCTCTTCGACGGGACGATCGCGGAGAACATCGCCTACGGGCGGCCCGACGCCAGCGCTGATGAGGTGGTGCGGGCCGCGAAGGCGGCCTACGTCGACCGGTTCGTGCACACCCTGCCAGCCGGCTACCAGACGCGGGTCAGCGGCGGCGGCGGCAACATCAGCGCCGGCGAGAAGCAGCTCATCACCATCGCCCGCGCATTCCTCGCCCGGCCCCGGCTGTTGATCCTCGACGAGGCGACCAGTTCGGTCGACACCCGAACCGAGGCACTCATCGCCCGCGCCATGTCGGAGCTCCGCCGCGACCGCACGAGTTTCATTATCGCGCACCGGCTTTCGACGGTCCGAGAGGCAGACCGCATCGTCGTGGTCGAGGCCGGACGGATCGTCGAACAGGGCAGTCACGCCGAGTTGCTGGCCAGGCGGGGCGCCTACTACGCCATGACAAGGGCATAGCCACAATGGCAAGCACAATGGGCCGGAAGGACCGATAGGCGATGGTGGACAAGCGTCTCGAACTCGGTCTGCTCGGACCGTTGGACATGAGCGTTGACGGCACCCCGGTGGCCCTGGGCACCCCCAAACAGCGGGCGGTGCTGGCCATGCTGCTGATGAACCGCAACAGCCCCGTCGGGGTCGACCGGCTCATCACCGCCCTGTGGGACGCGCCCCCGTCGGGGGCACGGGCCAGCATCCATTCCTATGTGTCCAACCTCCGCAAGTTGCTCGGCACGGCCGGCATCGACCCGCGAGCGGTGCTGGCCGCGGCGCCGCCTGGTTACCGGCTCACCATCACCGAAAACGCTTGCGATCTGGGCCGATTCATTGCCGAGAAGACCGCGGGCGTGCACGCGGCCGCCAGGGGCGAATTCGAAGACGCCAGCCAGCACCTGACCGCCGCTTTGGCGCAATGGCGCGGGCCCGTGCTCGAGGACCTGCGCGAGTTCGGGTTCGTCGACACCTTCGCGACTTCCCTTGTCGAGGAGAAACTTCAGGTCCACGGCGCGAAGGCGGAGGCCGAAATCGCCTGCGGGCGCGCGTCCGCCGTGATCACGGAGCTGGAGGCGCTGACCGGCGAGCACCCCTACCGGGAACCGCTATGGGCCCAACTGATCACGGCCTACTACCTCACGGACCGCCAATCGGACGCGCTGGCCGCCTACCGCCGGGTCAAGACCACGCTCGCCGACGACCTGGGGATCGACCCGGGGCCGACGCTGCGGTCGCTCAACGAGCGGATACTGCGGCAGGAACCGCTGGACGTTAAGCGCAGCGCCAAGACCGCCGCCGTCGACACCGTCACGGTCCTCGAAGAGCATGCGATGACGTCCGGGCAGCGGGCCATCGCCTACCTGCACGAGGCCTCGGGACGCAGCTACGCGCTGCGAGAGGCGGCAACCCGGATCGGGCGGCTCGGCGACAACGACATCGTCCTCGACAACCCCAAAGTCAGCCGCCACCATGCCGTCATCGTCGACACGGGCACCAGCTTCATCATCAACGACCTCCGATCGTCCAACGGGGTCCACGTGCAACACGAGCGAATCCGCTCCGTTGCCACGCTGCGCGACGGCGATCACGTCCGCATCTGCGACTACGAATTCACGTTTCAGATCGCCGCCGACGGCGAGAGTTAGCAACACCGCGTCCGCCCGGGAAATCGGGTGATTGTCATGCGTCGGGCCGGATGGGGGCTTACCGTCATGGTTGCTGGGTCAGGGAATTGCGGCTGACCGGTGCGCCCGGTGATTGTCGGGTGGCGATGGTGTGGTGGCTGGGTGTGAAGGATCGGCGATGAGCGATGAGCAGGCCTCGCGGGTGGGTTCGGATTTCGGGCCTTATCACCTGAAGCGCCTGCTTGGACGCGGTGGAATGGGCGAGGTTTACGAGGCCGAGCACACCGTCAAGGAATGGACGGTGGCGGTCAAGCTGCTCTCGGAGGCCTTCAGCAAGGACCCGGTGTTTCGGGAGCGGATGAAACGCGAAGCCCGCACCGCCGGTCGTTTGCAGGAGCCGCACGTGGTGCCCATCCACGACTACGGCGAGATCGACGGCCAGATGTTCTTGGAGATGCGCCTGATCGAGGGCACCGATTTGGACGGTGTGCTCAAACGCTTCGGCCCGCTGTCCCCGCCGCGGGCGGTGGCCATCATCACCCAGATCGCCTCGGCGCTGGATGCCGCCCACGCCGCCGGGGTCATGCACCGCGACGTCAAACCGCAAAACATCCTCATCACCCGCGACGACTTCGCCTACCTCGTCGACTTCGGGATCGCCAGCGCCACCACCGACGAAAAGCTGACCCAGCTGGGCACCGCCGTCGGAACATGGAAATACATGGCGCCGGAACGGTTTTCCAACGCCGAGGTCACCTACCGCGCCGACATCTACGCCCTGGCCTGCGTGCTCTACGAATGCCTCACGGGATCCCCGCCGTACACGTCCAGCAGCGCGGGCGCGCTGGTCACCGCCCACACCATGGACCCCGTACCCCAGCCCAGCGCGCTGCGGCCGGGTATTCCCAAGGGCTTCGACGCGGTGATCAGCCGCGGCATGGCCAAGAAGCCCGAGGACCGCTACGCGAGCGCCGGCGACCTCGCCCTGGCCGCCCACGACGCGCTCAGCGACCCCGACCAAGACCACGCCGCCACCATCCTGCGCCGCAGTCAGGAAGCCACCCTGCCGGGCACCGTCATGGCCCCTCCCCCCACACCGCCGCCGGCACCGGAGTCGCCGAGACCAGAGTCGCCGACACCCAACCCCGCGCTCGGCTCAACTCCGATACCCGCGCAAAGCGCCCCGACCTGGCGGCCCGACAGCGGCCCCATCCCGGCCGCCGCCCAGCCCCCGGCCACACCGCCCTATTACCAAGCCAGCGCCCATTGGGGCGGCCCTCCACCGCAATTCGGCGGACCGGGTTGGAACCAACCCCCACCCAAACGACGCAGCCCCTGGCCCATCATCGCCGCCGTCGCCGCGTTGGTGGTTGTCGTTGCGCTCGCCGCCGTCGGCATCGTCGTGGTCATGGGAGGCGACGACGGTAACCCGCAGGCGAACCGCACCTCGACCACGTCGAGCACCACCAGGGCCGTCACCACCACGACAACGACCCGGGCCGGCAACCCGCAGAGCAAGCTGCTCGGCATGCTGCCCACCGGGTATCCCGGCGGCGCTTGCACGCCCGCGACCCCCAAGTCGAACAGCATCTGGGTGAATGCGCTGGCCATGGTCGACTGCGACCAGAACACCAATCAGGGTGGGCCGTCTCGGGCCGTCTATGGACTGTTCGCCGACGAGGACGTGCTGAAGAAGGCGTTCGACGACGACGTGGCCGCCGTGCAACTGACGAACTGCCCGGGAGCGGGGCAGTCACCGGATGGCTGGCACCACGACAGCACCCCGACGGTGACCGCCGGCACGATCGCGTGCGGAACCTACAAGAACCACCCGAACGTCATCTGGACCAACGAGGCCAAACTCATGCTCTGTGACGTCTACGGGGATCCGCCCGCCCTCGAAGACCTGCACACGTGGTGGACCAACTACGGCGGCTGAGATCTGGTCAAACCCCAACCGGGGCATAGTTTCTCGGTTCGGGGCGGCCGGGGCACCGGCCTACGACTGAAGGTCCGGGCCCTCCGCGCGCAAGTCGTCGACCGCCGACATGGCGCTACGCAACTTGGCCAGCCATTCCTCGGCATGTTCACCGACCAGCTTGACCGACCACGCCAGAGCGTCGGCGCGAGACCGGGCGACACCGGCATCCACCAGCGTGTCGAGCACCTGCCGCTCGGGTTGCTTCAAGCGTGTCATCACCGGAACCGCGATGTGGGTGAACAGGATTCGTTCTGCGCCGGCTTTGGAACCGACCTCGACGCCCCAGGAAACCTTGCGCCCGTAGCGATCTTGCGCCTCGTCGGCGATGTGCATTCGCTCCGAACGGGTTTCCTCGCGGAACCGGGAAGCACGTCCTTCCGCGCGGGCCCCGGTCTCCTCGTTCTCCGCGCCCTGCGGTTCCGGCAGCCGCCCGATGACGGTGATTTCCTCGCGGTCGACGACGACCGTCGGGTCGCCGTCGAACCAGCTTTCGGGCAGACGCCCGGCGAACCATTCCGCGGCGTCGCTGGCGTCGGGTTGTTGGGCTTGCTGCCAGCCGCCGGGGCGGCCGTAGCGCCGGCCGTGCGTGTGATGCGATTTCATAATTACATGATTACACCGTTACACGGATTGGGGAACAGCGTTCACCGGCGGCGAACGCCGCCCGGCGACGGCACGCGCGTCGTGGGCGACGGGCCCGCGAACGGCCGTCCGCGAAAAGGTGTGTTTAAGTGCGGAGAACCCGTTGATATGACCTGCGTCACGTTGTATTTTTGGTAGCGAAGCAGGCCCGGAAACGACCAATTCAAAGCGCCGGAAGTCAGGGTAGAAGACCGGCCGCGTAGGACCCGCGCATGACGGAGCCCAACGCCCCCCAGAGTCGTCCGGGCCTGCCCATGTCGGACGGATGTCCGACTCAGTCCCCGCCGTCGCCCCGGCGAATACGGAAGAGCTTGACCTCGTTCTTGATGCCCTTGAGGCGGCGCGCACCTGCGAACGACCCGTTGAACTCGCCGATGTCCGCAACGGTCTCCCAGGCCGAATCCGCCGCCAGCACGGTGCCCGGACGCGCCACACCGGTGACCCGGCTGGCGACGTTGACCGGGCTGCCGAACCAGTCGCCCGCCCGGCTCACCGCCATGCCGGAGGCCACGCCCGCCCGCAGCCGTGGGAAGTCGTTGTCGGTGTCCACGGCCTCCACCAGCTTCACCACCACGTCGAGCATGGGCAGCGGGTCGGGGCAGACGAACATCACCGCGTCGCCGATCGTCTTGATGAATCGCACCGGCGGGGTGGCGATGTCGCGCGCCAGGACCGCCAGTCGGTTGGCCAGATGCCCCAGCTCCTCCGCCGACACCGCTTCGCCGATCCGGGTGAAGCCGACGAGGTCCGCGAAGGCGACGGTGATCTGGCGCGCACCCGGCAGGGGTTTGCCGGCGGCGCGCTCGGCCGCGTTGACCGCTTCGGTCTCCATCATGTGACGCAGCTGCATGAATAGCATGTGCTGGATCATCGGCCCGAGCTCGGGCGCGATTTCACCCACCAAAGCCTTTGAGGCCTTGGCGATTTCGAGCTCGGTGGCGCCGGGCCGCATGATCGCCGAAAGCGCGGTGTAGCGCATGACCTCGGCGGCGCGTGAGAGCCCTTCGGCGAGCACCCGGACCACGAGCACCACTTGCTCGGGGTCCAGCCCGAGCTCGACGAAACGCTGGGCGTAGGCGGCGGCTTCGCCGTCGGCGCGCATGTGCACGACCGCGTCGGGGTCCTCCACCCGGGCCAAGCCGATCGCGCTGCACCCGCTGCAAGAGATCCAGGTCGATGCCGTGGGTCTCGCTGATCTCGCGGGCGGACACGTAGGTGCCGTCGTCACCCATGAGGTGGCGGGTCGCCAGCAGCAGCGGGGGGTTCGTGGCCCTGATCTCGTCGGGGGTGATGCCCTGCTCGAGCAGCCACTCGACCAGCTCCGCCCGCTCAGCGCGTGCGCTGCCCTCTAGTCCGTCGAGCAGGTCCCCGTCCACGTCGCCAACGTACAACGGGCGCCGACAGGACACGTCATGATCTGAAGTGATGAGCGCACCGCTGCTGGGGGTTTTCCACCGGTCGTCGACGAGAATGCCCGGGTGCTGATCCTGGGTTCGTTTCCGAGCGCCCAATCCCTGGCGGTAGGCCAGTATTATGGGAATCCGCGAAATGCGTTCTGGGCGATCACCGGCGAGCTGTTCGGGTTCGACGCGGCGGCGGCGTACGAAAAGCGGCTGGCCGCCCTGCAATCGGCGGGCGTGGCCCTCTGGGACGTGGTGCGCGCCTGCCGCCGCGCCGGCAGCGCGGACTCGGCAATCGAACCCAGGAGCGTGGTGGTCAACGAGTTCGGCGAACTGTTCGCGCGGTACCCCGCCATCGCGCGGGTGTACTTCAACGGCGCCAAGGCCGCCGCGCTGTACCACAGGCTGGCCGAGGCCGATGAGCGCATCGACTACCGACGATTGCCGTCGACGAGCCCGGCCCACGCCGTGCGACCCGGCGTCAAGCTGGCCGCCTGGCGCGAAATTCTTCGCTCATGACACCGGCGGTCGCCGATGCGCCCACGGCCTGGCGGACTCGATCTGCGCGGCCAGCGACAACAACGTCGCCTCCGCGAACGGCCGGCCCACCAGCTGCACGGCGATCGGCAGGCCGTCGCCGTCGAAGTCCCACGGGACGGCCGCGGCGGGCTGCCCTGTCAGGTTCCACACCTGCTGGTAGGGCACGCGCTGCGCCACCGCCAGCAGCGTCCACACCGCGCCGCGGCGTTGGTAGGCACCGATTCGGGACGGCCCCGTGGCGTTGCCCGGCGTGACGACGACGTCGACGTCGTCGAAGATCGACTGGATCCGGGCGCTCGCCGCCGCCTCGGCGTCGCGCAGGGCGACCATCCTGCGATCGGAGAACAGCGAACCGGCGCGCGCCAGGTTGCGGGTGCGCGCTTCCAGGCGTTCGGGATGCGCCAGTGCGTCGGCGTCGTCGCTGATACCCCGCAGATAGCGGGGCAGGTAGTTGGTCATGATGGCCGACGGCGGATAGTCGGGTTCGGCGCGGATGACGTCATGGCCCAGATCACGCAGCAACGCGCCGGCCTGCTGGACCGCCGTGAGCTGCTCCTTGCCGATCCTGACGGGCAACGGCGTGGGAACCTTCGTGCTCAAGGCGATGCGCAGCCGACCGGGGCTGCGCGCCGCCGCGGCCGAGAACTCCCCTTCGGGCCCCGGCACGGTGGATGTCGCATCGAGGAACAGCGCGGCGTCCAGCACCGACCGGGCCAGCGGGCCGTTGACGCTGAGCCCGTGCCACGCGTCGTCATGCGGCTCCAACGACACCCGGTCGCGTTGGGGCTTCAGACCGAACAGGCCACACCAGATCGCCGGGATGCGAATCGAGCCACCACCGTCGGATCCCAGCGCCAGCGGAGCCAGGCCGGCGGCCACCGCCGCCGCGCTGCCGCCACTGCTGCCGCCCGGGGTGCGGGTGAGGTTCCAGGGGTTGCGGGTCGCCCCGAAGGCCAGCGACTCGGTGTAGGGAAACATCATCAGCTCGGGCACATTGGTTTTGCCGAGGATGACGGCGCCGGCGGCGCGGAGCCGGCGGACCACCTCCGCATCGGAGTTCGCCGCGGGCCGGTGCCCGCCGCTGCCGTACGTCGTCACCTCGCCGGCGACGTCGACGTCGTCTTTGATCGCGATCGGCACCCCGAGCAGCGGCAGCCGCTCACCCGCGTCGAGGCGGTCCTGCGCGACGGCCGCCTCATAGCGCGCGCTGTCGGCCAACACCACGCGGTAGCAGCGCAACTGACTGTCCAGCCGCGCGATCCGCTCCAGATAGATCTCGAGCAGCTCGGGCGCGGTCAGCTCACCGTCGGCCAGCATGCGGGCCTGAGTGGCCGCGCCGGCATAAGCCACATCGCGGGCCGCGTCGCGAGCGTCCACTGCGGCAGCGTATCCCCCGGCCAGTACCGTGGGCGACATGTCCTGCGTGTTCTGTGCGATTGTCGCCGGTGAGGCCCCGGCCATCCGGATCTGTGAAGACGACGAGTATGTGGCCATCCTTGACATCCGCCCGTTCACCCGAGGCCACACCCTCGTGATCCCCAAGCGCCACAGCGTGGATCTCACCGACACCCCGCCCGAGACGCTGGCCGGGATGATCACGATCGGCCAGCGGATCGCCCGTGCCGCCCGCGCAACCGAATTGGCCGACGCGACCAACGTCGCCATCAACGACGGCGGCGCCGCCTTCCAGACGGTGTTCCACATTCATCTGCACGTGCTGCCCCGGCGCAACGGCGACAAGCTGTCGGTCGCCAAAGGGATGCTGCTGAGGCGCGATCCCGACCGGGACGCCACCGCGCAGATCCTGCGTTCGGCACTGGCCCGCATCGACGCCAGCCAGTAATACTGGGCTGATGGCATTTCCGTCCTGGGTCGAGCAGCGTCTACTGCCCCCGATGTTGCGCCTGCACGACACCGTCTATCGCAAGACGAACGGCTGGATCGGTCATCGCTTCCTGCTGATACCCAGCCTGCTGCTGCATACCGTCGGCGCCAAGACGGGCCAACCGCGTACCGCGGCGCTCACCTATGCGCGCGACGGCGATGACTACCTGGTGGTCGCTTCCAGGGGCGGCGATCCCCGCGCGCCCGGGTGGTATCACAACCTGCGGAAGAATCCGGACGTGGAAATCAACGTCGGCCCAAGGCGTTTTGCGGTCACCGCCCGCCCCGTGTTACCGGATGATGCCGATTACCCGCGGCTATGGCAGATCGTCAACAAGAACAACGGCGACCGCTACACGGCGTACCAGAAGAAGACGTCGCGGCCGATTCCGGTCGTGGTACTCACGCGGCGTTGACCTTAGACCTGGTGGGGAGGTTTATTCTCCACTAGCGCTCGGTGAACTCTTGGACTGCTCACCGCACGGCGCGGGATGAGCTGGAGTGGGTATGAAGCCGTGGGCGGGAAATCCTTGGCGGCGATTCCGGCTGCCCCCGCGCCTGGGTCGGCTCGTCCTCGGTGTCTACGGTTCGGCGGCCGCGCTGGTGGTCGCGTCTTCGATCGCGAACTGGAGGGGCGTCTACGCGACGCGGCCGGTCGACGAAATCGCTCTCGCGGCGTGCCTGCTGTTCGGGGCGGGGTGCGCGGGCTACGCGGCCCTGTCCGCAGACGGTCGGCACCGGGCCGGGTGGCTGGCGATGGTGACGGCCCTGTTGGGCTGGGCGGCCGGCGAGGTCATCTGGGCCGTGTACGACGTGCGTCCGGAGCTGGCCCACGCCACGCATCCGGCCGCCGCCGAGATCGTGCTGTTGCTCTGGCCGTTCGGCGCCTTCACGTCGTTGGTGCTGTTGTCGCGCTTCTCCCGGCATAGCCCGCGGCGACTGGTGCTGGACGGCCTGATCGTGGCGACGTCGCTGTTCGTGGTGTCGTGGGTCTTCGTCCTCGAGAAACAACTGCGCGAGGACAGCGGCTCCCGGGCGACGACGATCCCCGAAGTCTTCAACGACGTCCTCCTGCTGACGACCTCGATCCTGATGCTGTCCCGGGTCCGTCGCGGCGACCCGCCGAGCCGCAACCTGCTGGCCGGGGGCGTGACGGCGATCAGCGTCGCGGACATCGCGATGGTGTTCAAGAGCGGGATCGGCAGCTATCAGGTGAGCGATCTCGTGGATCTGGGCAGAGTAGCCGGCCTGGGCATGATCGCGCTCGCCGCGCTGTCCAGCGTCCACGAGGTGCCGGTGCCGGGGTCGCGTGACGACGAAATACGGTCACGCACCCGGCTGTGGTTGCCGTACCTGCCACTGCTGGTGGCCGCCGCGGTCGGCCTGACCCGCGCGGTCAGGTTGATGGCGCACGGACCTCTGCTGATGGCGCTGGGGATCCTGGTTGCGGCGGTGCTCGTCCGGCAGTTCGTGATGCTGATGGAGAACCAGAGGCTGCTGTCCGAGGTGGCGCGGGAAGCGTTCCGCGACAGTCTGACGGGACTGGCCAACAGGGCGTATTTCCTTGATCGGCTGGAACAGGCCGTCGCCCGGCGGAATTGCGACATCGCACCCATCGGGGTGTTGTGTCTCGACCTCGACAACTTCAAATCGGTCAACGACGCCCTGGGCCACCCCGCCGGTGACGAACTGCTGGTCCGGGTCGCCGGGCGACTCACCGCCACGTTGGGCGACAAGTGCGTCACCGCTCGCCTCGGTGGTGACGAATTCGCCGTCCTCCTCGAGGGCCCCATCGAAGAGTCGCATGTGGCAGCGCATCGAGTCCTCGAGGCGTTCAACACCCCGATCCTGGTCGACGGAGTTCCCATACCGGTCCGGCCGAGTGTCGGCTTCACGGTCGCGACCGCCGCGTCGGAATGCACCGTCGAGCAGCTCCTCCGGCACGCCGACCTGGCCATGTACACCGCCAAACGCGAAGGCGGCCAATGCGTTCGGAGCTTTGTGCCCGATCTGCCGCTCTCCTATTCCTTCCCGGCAATCGCGCCCGCCGAGCCGGCCATCGCGCTGGCCGAGCCGGCAATCGCGGCGCCGGTCGTCGCGACGAGCACGACGCAGATGCGCAGGCGCGCCGCCGACGTGGACGTGTCACGACCCGCACGGCCGCAGGACGGGGTCGACGGCGTTCGGTGGCCCCCGACGCCGATCCGGATCGCCTTGGCGGGCTTGATCATCGGCGTGGTCTCCTTCACGGTGACCAGCGCCGTCGCACCGAATGCCGGCCACAGCGTCTTCTTCGCCAAATCCCTGTATTCAGCGTTGAACCTGCTGGCGGCCGGGCTGATCGCCGTTCGCGCGTACCGCCTCAAAGCCGACCGGCTTGCGTGGTCTCTGATCGCGGCGGGCATGGCGCTCTCGGCGCTCGGTGATGTCGTGTACGCGTTGTGGGTGCCGAACGCGCACTCGCCGTCGGTTGCCGATCCCGAATACCTGGCGTTCTACCCGTTCGTCTATGCCGGGATAGTGCTGCTGATGCGATCCCGCCTCAAGCGGGTGCCGATGCCGGTACGCCTCGATTCCCTGGTGTGCGCGCTGGCCGTGGCCGCACTGGCAGCGGCGCTGCGGGACGGGCCCATGCATGCGGCCGCGCACCGGACACCCGCGACAGTGTTGGTAGGCCTGATCTATCCGTGGGGCGACCTGGTGCTGCTGGCCCTGGCCGTCGGCATGCTGCCAATCCTCGGCTGGCGCAGCGAGTTTCGCTGGGCCTTCCTTGTCGTCGGGCTAATCGGTTTCGCGGTCGCGGACACCGCGTACCTCTTCCAGACGTCGGCGGGCTCGTACCGGGTAGGCACCACGCTGGACGCGCTCTGGCCGGCCTCGTCGCTGCTGGTGGCGCTGGCCAGCTGGGCGCGGGGGTCGTCGGCGGCACCGGTGACGCGGCGCGGACTCGACGCCTACGCCGTTCCGGTGACGTGCACCGTCGTGGCACTCGGTGTCGCCATCCTGGGGCACGATTCGCGGCTCGCATCCACGCTCGCCGCGCTGAGTCTGGTGGCGGTCGCCGCCCGATTCTCGGTGACGTTCCGGGATGTCAGCCTGCTGGCCGAAAGCCACAAACAGGCCATGACCGACGAATTGACCACACTGCCCAATCGGCGGTCGCTGGCAACGGCGCTGACCGCGCTGTCGGCGTCCGACTTGCCGGCGAGAACGTCGTCGCGTCGCGCGCTGCTCTTGCTGAATCTGCCCCAGCTGCGGGAGATCAACCACTCGGTCGGTCGCCACTTCGGCGATGAGTTGTTGTGGCGGGTCGCAAACCGGCTCGCGCACAACATGCGTCGCGACGACCTGCTCGCCCGCGTGAGCGACGAAGAATTCGCCATTCTGCTGGGCGAGGGATCGGACCTCGCCGCCGCACGGGCCCAGGCGGGCCGGTTACTCGAGGCCATCAGCATCCCGTTCGAACTGGACGCGATCAGTGTGCAGGTCGACGCCTGCGTCGCCATCGCGTTGTACCCCGATCATTGCGATCACCCGCAGGAGCTGTTGAATCGCGCCGAGGCGGCAATCCCGTACGCCAAGTCCGCCCTCAGCAAGATCGCGGTGTACGAGTCGGGCTTCGAGGTGGATCGCGACCACGACCCCAACCTCATCCGGGAGCTGCGCGCCGCGCTGATCGATGGCGACGAGCTGACGGTGCACTACCAGCCGAAGGTCAACGCCAGCGACGGAAGCGTGCACAGCGTCGAGGCCCTGCTGCGCTGGCAGCACCCCGCGCGCGGGTTGCTGTTGCCCGAAGAGTTCCTCCCGGCCGCCGAACGCGCCGGGTTGATGCGCACGTTGGCCAATCGCACCATCAACCTCACCCTCGAACAGGTCCGGTTCTGGCGCGATCAGGGCATCGCGCTGACGGTCGCGGTGAACCTGTCGACGACGAACCTGCTCGATCTGGACCTCGCGGTCACCATCGAACGGCTGCTGCGGACCCACGGACTACCCCCGGACGCGCTGATCATCGAGATCACCGAGAGCGCCCTGGTCGACTCGGAGCGCTCCCGCAACACCGTCGCCGCCCTGCAGCTTCTCGGCGTTCGTATCTCGCTGGACGACTACGGCACCGGATGGTCGTCGCTGGCCCGTCTGCAGGATGTCTCGGTCGACGAGCTGAAACTGGACAGGAGATTCGTGGCGCGGCTGGCGCAGGATCCCCGATCGGTGGCCATCGTGCAGTCCACCGTGGACTTGGCGCAGAACCTGGGCGCCGACCTCGTCGCCGAGGGGGTGGAAGACGAGGCCACGCTGAGCGCGCTGCGGCGTTACGGCTGCACCATCACCCAGGGGTTCGTGCACAGCCCGCCGTTACCGGCGGACGAACTGCGGCGCTGGATCACCGGCCGCAATGCGGTCGCCGGCCCCGTCGATTCGCAGCGATCGGGTGTGACGGACTGACGGCTAGAACAATTCCTTGGCGAGCAGTTCCAGGGTCGCCACCCGCGCCGGCGCGGTGGCCGGCCGGGTGCCGCGGCGAGCCGAGGCCACCGGGTTGACCATCACCTCGTCGACGCCGAACCGTTGGGCGAGTGCCCGTAACTGGTCGGCGGCCTCGGCGGGCGTGCCCAGGACCGCGCGTCGCAACCCGCTCTCCACGATCTGCTGCTGCGGCGGCGTCAGCTCCGCGCCCTGCGCCTCCTCGACGAGCGGCACCGGCCCCAGGGGCTGTCCGGTGCGCAGCTTCGCCATCATCTGCAGATTGGGCAGCATCAACGCCGTTGCCTCGTCGCGGGTTTCGGCCACCGCCGCGTTCACCGTCAGGAACGTCACCGGCTCGGCGGCCACGGCGCTGGGCTTGAACCGGGACCGGTAGAGCTCGAGCGCCTCCTCGGTCCCCTGCCCCGAGAAGTGGTGCGCGAACACGTAGGGCAACCCCTTGGCGGCGGCCAAGTGCGCCGAGTACATGGACGAGCCCAGCAGCCACAGGCGGGGTTCACCGGCGGCCGCCGGGGTGGCCTTGAGCCGATAGTTCCCCGAGCGCAGCGGCACCACCACGCCGCGCGCGCTCATCAGCGCCGCCACGTCGTCGAGGTATTCCGGAAAGTTCTCGATGTCTTCTTCGCCGCGGCCGCCGCGCAGCGCGTAGGCGGTCACCGGGTCCGACCCGGGCGCCCGCCCGATGCCCAGGTCGATGCGGCCAGGGGCGGCGGCTTCCAGCAGCGCGAACTGCTCGGCCACCGCCAGCGGCGCGTGGTTGGGCAGCATCACGCCGCCGGACCCGAGACGCAGCTGCGAGGTTTGCGCGGCCAGGTAGGCGATCAGGACCGGCGGGCTGGTGGCCCCGACGGAGGGCATGTTGTGATGCTCGGCGACCCAGTAGCGCGTGTAACCCAGCCGATCCGCGGCCTGGGCCAGTTGCACGGTTGCCGCCAGCGCATCGGCGGTCGTCTGATCCGTGCGGACCGGGACGAGATCAAGGACGGAAAGACGCACGTTCGCGTCAACGCCTTTCGGCGTGCGAACGTTCCCTCGGGCGCGCCTCCCCCAGGCTCAGTAGTCCTTCAGCGTGATCGAGCTGACGATCCGGTCGAAGACCTCCTGCGGTATCGGAGCCCCGCCGGGGATGTTGTCAACGACGAGCCATTGGTTGCGCTTGACGTAGTCGTTGAACTCTTTGTGGTAGTTGGCGAAGCCGAGCTCGTAGTCGACCGTCCCGTCGTGAGAGGCCGCGGCGAGCTCCCCGGCCAGGATGTAGGCGCCCAGCAGGGCCACACTGGTCCCCTGGCCCGACAGCGGCGAGCAGCAGTATGCGGCGTCGCCGACCAGCGCGACCCGGCCCTTCGACCAGCGGTCCATCTTGATCTGCGACATTTCGTCGAAGTAGAAATCCGGTGCGCTGCGCATGTATTCCAGCAGCTGCGGACGCACCCACCCGTCGCCGCCCATCCGCCGTTCCAGCTCGGCGAACTGCGCCTGGGTGTCGCGGTAGTCGATCCGCAGGTCGGCGTCCATGAAACCGAGCATGGCCCGGGCCTCGGTGTTGTTGCGGGCGCTGTAGACCCCGGCCATGCTGGCGTCCCCGTAATGCCAGGTCTGCCAGTAGTCCAGGTCAAGGAAATTGGGCACGGTGAAGATCGCCGCATGCGTGCCCAGCCGCTCGATGAATTGCTCCTCGGGGCCGAACACCAACCGGCGCACGTTGGAGTGCAATCCGTCCGCGCCGATCACCAAGTCGAAGCTGCGCGCGGCTGCGCGTTCGAAGGTCACGTGGACGGCCGTACCGTCGTCGTCCAACCCGGTGATGGTGTCGTCGAAGATGTATTCCGCCGTCCATTGGCTTGCGCCGTACAGCAATTCGACCAGGTCGTCGCGCAGCAACTCGACGTCGGGGCTGTCGACGGGCCCACCCGTGGGTGTCGACTCGGTGTCGCGGGACAGCTCGTTGCCGTCGCTGTCGACGACGGAGGCGCCGCGGATTTGCGTCTTCCGCTTCTGGGCGGCGGCCAGCAGGCCCATGCGCTCCAGCACGTCCAGCGCCGGCCCGCGCACGTCGATCGCCTGGCCGCCCGGCCGCGGCCCGGGATGGCGCTCCACCACGGTGACCGAATAGCCATGGCGGCCAAGCCAATAAGCGGTCGTCGCACCGGCCACGCTAGCGCCAGAAATCAGAACGTCGGTCACTTAATCCCTGCCAGCCTTTTCGCGTCGCGAAAAACGTCGTCGAGCATTGCTGGTGTCAACCTACCGGTAAACATGTTTTGCTGACTGGGGTGGTAACAGCCGAGTAATCGCACGCCAGGCGCGAATTGCGCCACGACCCCGTGGCCGAACCGCGGCTTGCGCATCGCGGACGCGCCGGGCAGCCGCAGCGCGATTTGCCAGGCGAATCCGCCCAGAGCCACGATCGTGCGCACATGCTCGGCGACCAGCCGCCATTCGGCCTCCAGCCAGGGCCAGCAGGTGTCGCGCTCCGCCGGTGTCGGCGCGTTGGCCGGGGGCGCACACCGCACCGGTGCGGCGATCCGAACGCCGTTGGCCCGCAACCCGTCCGCCGCATCCACGCTGGTCGGCTGGTTCACCAGCCCGGCCCGGTGCAGCGCGGCATAGAGCTGGTCGCCGGACCGGTCCCCGGTGAACATGCGGCCCGTCCGGTTGGCGCCGTGCGCGGCGGGCGCCAACCCGACGATCAACAACCAGGGCCGTTCCGACCCCCAGCCCGGCACCGGGCGGCCCCAGTACGGCTGGTCGGCGAAGGCCCGCCGTTTCAGGACGGCCACGTCCTCGCGCCAGTCGACCAGCCGCGGGCAGGCGCGGCAGACACTGATCAGGGCGTCGAGTTCGGGGATCGACGCGGCGCGGGGCGCCAGCGCGGCGACCTGTGCGGCGTCGGCGGCGACCTCCGTCTCCGGGGTCGCCGGGTCGCCCGGCCATCCGGTGCCGGGGACCACGGGAGAATCGAACGCCTGGCCGGTACGAGGGTGGACGAGCACATGAACATCCTGCAGTCAACCGGTAGGCGACGGCCGAACGCCCCGAATAATCGGTGGTACCGCCGCGGGTCAGCCGTTAAGTTCTCACCGAATACCCATGAGCCATACGAGCCGCGGCCCGGCGTTTCTGATCCTGTTCGCCACACTGCTGGCGACGGCCGGCACCGGCATCTCGATAGTCGCGTTCCCGTGGCTGGCGTTGCAGCACCGCGACAGCGCCAAGGACGCGTCGATCGTGGCGGCCGCGATGACGCTGCCCCTCGTGTTGTCCACCCTGGTGGCCGGGACCGCGGTGGATTTCTTCGGGCGCCGCCGGATATCGCTCGTCTCCGATGCGCTGTCCGGCGCGGCGGTGAGCGTCATCCCCCTGACCGCGTGGGCGCTCGGGGCAGGCGCGATCAACGTCGCCGAGCTTGCCGTGGCGGCCTTCTGCGCGGCGGCTTTCGACCCGGCCGGGGCGACGGCGCGCCAGTCGATGCTGCCTGAGGCGGCCGCCCGCGCGGGCTGGTCGCTGGACCGCACCAACAGCGTCTACGAGGCCATTCTCAACCTGGCGTACATCGTGGGGCCCGGCATCGGCGGTTTGATGATCGCCACGGTCGGCGGCATCAACACGATGTGGGTCACGGCCGGTTGCTTCGGGTTGTCCTTCCTGGCGATCGGCGCGCTGCGGCTCGAGGGTGCCGGCAAGCCGCACCACGCGACCCGACCCGACGGGTTGATGTCCGGCATCGTCGAAGGGCTGCGGTTCGTCTGGAATCTGCGGGTGCTGCGGACGCTCGGCCTGATCGACCTGGTTGTGACCGCCCTCTACCTGCCGATGGAAAGCGTGCTGTTCCCCAAGTACTTCACCGACCGGCACCAGCCCGCCCAGCTGGGTTGGGCTCTGATGGCGCTCGGGGTGGGCGGCGTCGCGGGCGCGCTGGGCTACGCGGTGCTGTCGAAACGCACCCGCCGGCGGACGGCGGTGCTGACGGCGACGCTCACCTTCGGCGCCGCGACGGTCGGCATCGCCTTCCTGCCGCCGCTGCCGGTGATCCTCGTACTGTGCGGGGTGACGGGGCTGGTCTACGGGCCGATCCAGCCGATCTATAACTACGTCATGCAGACCCGGGCGCCGCACCATCTGCGCGGCCGGGTGGTCGGGGTGATGACGGGGTTGATGTACGCCGCGGGCCCGTTGGGCTTGCTGGTGGCCGGCCCCCTGGCCGACGCCGCAGGGCTCAAGGCCACCTTCCTGGCGTTGGCGGTGCCGATCCTGTTGATCGGGCTGGTCGCCTTGAGGCTGCCGTCGCTGCGGGAAGTGGACCGCGCGCCGGAGTTCGCCGGGGATGGCGGGCCCTAGGATCGAAGGCTGTGAGCAGTGATGTCCTGGCCGAGCTGATCTCCGGCCTGCCCGACGGGATGGTCGTGACCGACCCGGCCGTCACCGAGGGCTACCGCCAGGACCGCGCCTTCGACCCGTCGGCCGGCAAACCGTTGGCGGTGGTGCGCCCGCGGTGCACCGAGGACGTACAGACCGTGCTGCGCTGGGCCACCCGCCACCGGGTGCCGGTGGTGACCCGCGGAGCCGGTAGCGGGCTGTCCGGCGGGGCGACGGCGCTGGACAACGGCATCGTCCTGTCGACGGAGAGGATGCGCGACATCGCCGTCGACCCGGTGACGCGCACGGCGGTGTGTCAGCCCGGCCTGTTCAACGCCGAGGTCAAGAAGGCCGTCGCCGAGTACGGCCTGTGGTATCCCCCGGACCCGTCGTCGTTCGAAATCTGCAGCATCGGCGGCAACATCGCCACCAACGCCGGCGGCCTGTGTTGCGTGAAATACGGCGTGACCACCGACTACGTGCTGGGCATGCAGGTGGTGTTGGCCGACGGTACCGCGGTCCGGCTCGGCGGTCCGCGGTTGAAGGATGTGGCCGGGCTGTCGCTGACCAAGCTTTTCGTCGGCAGCGAGGGCACGCTGGGAGTCGTCACCGAGGTCACGCTGCGCCTGGTTCCCAAGCAGAACGCGTCCGGCATCGTGGTGGCCTCGTTCGCGTCGGTGGAGGCGGCCGTGGACGCGGTGCTCGGGGTTGTTGGGTGCCTGCGCCCGTCGATGCTGGAGTTCATGGATTCGGTGGCCATCAACGCCGTCGAGGACACCTTGCGCATGGACTTGGACCGAGGGGCGGCCGCCATGCTGGTGGCCGGCTCCGACGAAAGGGGACGCGCAGGCTCCGAGGACGCCGAGATCATGGCCGCGGTGTTCGCCGAAAACGGTGCGACGGAAGTGTTTTCGACCGACGATCCCGACGAGGGCGAGGCCTTCGTCGCCGCCCGCCGGTTCTGCATCCCCGCGGTCGAGGCGAAGGGATCGCTCTTGCTCGAAGACGTCGGGGTCCCGCTCCCGGCACTGGGCCGGTTGGTCACCGGCATCGCGCGCATCGCCGCCGAGCGTGACCTGACGATCTCGGTGATCGCCCACGCCGGCGACGGCAACACCCACCCATTGATCGTGTACGACCCCGCGGACGCCGCCATGACCGAGCGGGCCCACCTCGCCTTCGGCGAGATCATGGACCTGGCCGTCGGGCTCGGCGGCACGATCACCGGTGAGCACGGCGTGGGCCGGTTGAAGCGGCCGTGGCTGGCGGGCTACCTCGGCCCCGAGGTGATGGACCTCAACCGGCGGATCAAGCAGGCCCTGGACCCGCAGGGGATTCTGAACCCGGGCGCGGGGATCTAGGTAGCGTTGCTCGAGCGCCCGGCTGGCCGGGCGCGTGATGTCGACCGCCCGGCTGGCCGGGCGCGTGATGTCGACCGCCCGGCTGGCCGGGGCGCCCGGCGGTAGGCCACGTTGACATTCTGAGCTGATTGTCGTACCAATGAGACATGGCTGTGGTTATGTCTCACAACGTGCCGGTCACGTTCGAGCTGGCGACCGCCGACACCTGGCCGGATCCCTGGCCGATGTACCGGGCGCTTCGCGACCACGATCCGGTGCACCACGTCGTCCCGGCCAGACGGCCCGAGCACGACTACTACGTGCTGTCCCGGCACGCCGACGTGTGGGCCGCCGCGCGCGACCACGAGACGTTCTCCTCCGCGCAGGGACTGACGGTCAACTACGGTGACCTGGAAATGATCGGGCTGCAGGACAATCCGCCGATGGTGATGCAGGATCCGCCGGTGCACACCGAGTTTCGGAAACTGGTGTCGCGCGGCTTCACGCCACGACAGGTGGAGGCGGTGGAGCCCAAGGTGCGCGAATTCGTCGTCGAGCGCATCGAGAGGCTGCGCGCCGCCGGCGGCGGCGACATCGTCACCGAGCTGTTCAAACCGCTGCCGTCGATGGTGGTCGCGCACTACCTCGGTGTCCCCGAAGCGGATCGAGCGCAATTCGACCGGTGGACGGATGTGATCGTCGCGGCCAACACCGCCGAAGGCGGCGTCGCCGGCGCACTGGAAACGGTTGGCGACGCGGTCGGGTCGATGATGGCCTACTTCACCGGTTTGATCGAGCGCCGCCGAACCGAGCCCGGCGACGACACCATCTCCCATTTGGTGGCCGCCGGCGTGGGCGCCGGCGGCGATATCGCCGGCACCCTCTCGGTGCTGGCGTTCACGTTCACCATGGTCACCGGCGGCAACGACACCACCACCGGAATGCTCGGTGGCTCAATGCCTTTGCTGCATCAGCGTCCCGACCAGCGGCGGCTTCTGGTCGACGATCCGGGGTTGATCCCCGATGCCGTCGAGGAATTGCTCAGGCTGACCTCGCCGGTGCAAGGACTGGCGCGCACCACCACCCGCGACGTGACTCTTCACGACACGACCATCCCGGCCGGGCGGAAGGTGTTCCTGCTGTACGGGTCGGCCAACCGGGACGAGCGCCAATACGGGCCGGACGCAGGTGAACTCGACGTCACCCGCTGCCCGCGCAACATTCTGACCTTCAGCCACGGCGCCCACCATTGCCTCGGCGCGGCGGCGGCGCGCATGCAATCCCGTGTCGCTCTGACCGAATTGCTGGCCCGCTGCCCCGATTTCGAGGTCGATGAGTCCGCGATCGTCTGGTCGGGCGGCAGTTACGTGCGCCGCCCGCTGTCGGTACCGATCCGGGTGAAGTCCTGATGCCGAACGACTGGCTGGGCACGCAGCGCACCGAAGCGGCCGCGGACCGGATCCTCGACGCCGCCGAGCGACTCTACACCGAGCGCGACCACGCTTCGATCGGCATGAACGAAATCGCCAGGGCCGCAGGATGTTCGCGCGCGACGCTGTACCGGTACTTCGAGAACCGCGAGGCGTTGCGGACCGCCTACGTGCACCGCGAAACCCGCAGGCTCAGCCGCGCGATCAAGGAGCAGATCGGCGGCATCGACGATCCCCGGGAACGACTCGTCGCGAGCATCACCGCCACGCTGCGGATGGTTCGCGGCAGCCGCGCGTTGGCGTCGTGGTTCGCCATCACCCGGCCGCCGATCGGCGTCGAGGTGGCCGGGCAGTCCGAGGTGATCACCGCCCTGGCCGCCGCGTTCATCGGCTCCCTCGGGCCGGAAGACCCCGCCGTCGTGGAGCGCCGGGCGCGCTGGATGGTGCGAGTGATCAGTTCGCTGCTGCAGTTCCCGGGCCGAGACGACGCCGACGAGCGGGCGATGATCGAAGAGTTCGTCGTGCCGATCGTGACGCCGGTTTCGGCCCGCGGCTAGGCGCCCGGGCGGCTCAGGTTCGCACGCGCGTGAAGCGGTGCAGCAGCCAGGCCAGCGGAATCGTCAGCACCATCGTCGCGAGGAACAGGTACAGCATCGAGCCGGTGTAGACGTGGGCGCGAACGATGTAGACCATGGCGAATTCCATGGTGATCAGGTGGATCAGGAAGATCTCGTAGGAGATCTCCCCCAGCCACACCATCGGCCGGGTCGCCAGCAGCCGCCAGTACCAGCCCTGGTCCCCCAGGGCCAGCGGCGCCACCGCGAGCGCGGCGATCACGGCATAGAAGCAGGTCTTGAACAGCGCCTCGCTCAGCGTCGCCGGCGAGGTGGTGGGCGCGCCGGCGATGGGCGTGGAGACGATGAAATAGCAGACGATCGCCAGCGGTATGGCCACGAAGGCGTAACCGCGCACGCCCATCGCCTGCAGGACGGCCAGCAACATCCCGGCGAGGAACCAGGCCAGGTAGGTGGGCAGCCACAGCCGCGCGCCGTCGGGAAACCAGTGATCGGTGTGCACGAGGATCAGCCAGGCCGGGCTGACCAAGGTCAAGCCGGCCAGCGCACCCAGCAGGAGTCTCGGCTGCCAGCGCCGTCGGCAGACGAGCACCAAGAGCACGTAGGCCAGCAGCGGGAGCAGCACGTAGAACGACGCTTCCACCGCGAGGCTCCACATCTGCGTCAGCCCCTGATGCAGGTACTTGCCCAGGTACCCGTTGCAGTAGATCTGCGTCAGCGTCAGGTTGCGCACCAGGCCGAGCCACGTGTGTCCGGGGTTGGGTCCCGCTTCGCGGAAGTGGTACAGCACGTAGGCGAACAGCACGGTGATCACGTAGGCCGGCATGATG
Organism: Mycobacterium sp. E2497; assembly: GCF_001668695.1. NCBI lineage: Bacteria > Bacillati > Actinomycetota > Actinomycetes > Mycobacteriales > Mycobacteriaceae > Mycobacterium > Mycobacterium sp. E2497. The sequence goes on along the minus strand of NZ_LZKD01000104.1, from coordinate 16,473 downwards.
CGTCGAACCCGATGCCACGCATAGCGACTCAGCGACGGCGGCGGCGCGCCGGTGGCGGCCGATTTGAGCCACGGACGGAACAGCAGGAAGCCGGACAGCACGAAGAAGATCGGCACGCCGATCTCCATGCGAGAGCCGACCAGGCCCCAATAGCCGTGGGTGTACTTGCCGGTGGTGTAGGCCGCGTGCGTGCCGACAACGAGGAGGGCGGCGACGGCGCGTACTCCGGTCAGCGACGCGACCCGGTCGACGTGGGCGGTCTGCTCGAGTCCGCCCTGGGCGTCTTGTTCTTCGGACAGGGTCATCCGGTGTGTTTCCTGCGCGGCTTCCCGCCGTCCCGGCCGCGCGGCTTGGTGGCCGACCGATCCGGCTGAAGATTGATCAGCACCCCCGAAATGCGGGTGCGTTCAAGCCTTTTCAGCGTCGACGGGGACAGCTTGGCCGGCAGCTCCACCAGCGAGAAGTCCGGGCCGATGGCGATGTGCCCGAAATCGCTGCGATGCAGCCCACCCTCGTTGGCGATGGCGCCGACGATCGCGCCCGGGCCGACCTTGTGCCGTTTACCCACCGCGATGCGGTAAGTGGTGAACGACCTTGTTTGCCTTGGCCTTTCGGGACGCTCGCGTTGTTCGGTATGCCGCTCACGGCGTTCACGCGGCGGCTCGGGCGACATCAGGAACTCTTCGCCGTCACGGGACTGCAGCGCCAGCGCCGCGGCGATGTCGGCCAACGGGACATCGTGCTCGCGCTCGTAGTCCTCGACCAGCTTGCGGAACAGGTCGATCCCCGGACGGCCCAGCGCGGCGGTGATGGAATCCGCGAACTTCGCCACCCGCTGGGCGTTGACGTCCTCGACGGTGGGCAGTTCCGCCTCGGTCAGCGTTTGCCGCGTCGCCTTCTCGATCGCCTTGAGCAGGTGGCGCTCCCGCGGGGAAACGAACAGCAGCGCGGTCCCCGAACGCCCGGCCCGACCGGTGCGCCCGATGCGATGCACGTAGGACTCGGTGTCGTGCGGAATGTCGTAGTTGAGCACATGCGATATGCGCTCCACGTCGAGCCCGCGCGCGGCCACGTCGGTGGCGACCAGGATGTCGATGCCGCCGTCCTTCAGCGCGGCGACGGTCCGCTCGCGCTGGCCCTGCGGGATGTCGCCGTTGATGGCCGCCGCGGAAAAGCCTCGGGCCCTGAGCTTCTCCGCGACCTCCTCGGTGGCCTGCTTGGTGCGTACGAAGACGATCATCGCCTCGAACGGCTCCACCTCGAGGACGCGGGTCAGCGCGTCCATCTTGCGCGGGCCGGCGACCTGGATGTATCGCTGCGAAATGTTCTCGGCCGTGGCGGTTTTGGCTTTGGTGGTGACCTCGAGCGGATCGTGCAGGTACTTGGTGGTGAGCTTGCGGATCGCGGGCGGCATGGTCGCCGAGAACAGGGCGACCTGCTTGTACTCGGGGGTGTCGGCCAGGATGCGTTCGACGTCCTCGGCGAAGCCCATGGTGAGCATCTCGTCCGCCTCGTCGAGCACCAGGTAGTCCACCCGCGACAGGTCCAGCGTCCCGCGCTCGAGATGGTCGATGACCCGGCCGGGCGTGCCCACGACCACCTGCGCGCCGCGTCGCAGGCCCGCCAGCTGCACGCTGTACGACGAGCCGCCGTAGATCGGCAGCACATTGACCTTCGGCAGATGGGCCCCGTAGCGGCTGAACGCCTCGGCCACCTGCAGGGCCAGCTCGCGGGTGGGCGCCAGCACCAGCGCCTGGGTCGCGGTGCTGGTGACGTCGATCTTGGACAGGATGGGGATGGCGAACGCCGCCGTCTTGCCCGTGCCGGTCTGCGCCAGCCCGACGACGTCCGAGCCCGCCATCAGCGCCGGGATGGTCGCGGCCTGGATGCCCGTGGGCGACTCGTAACCCACGTCGGCGATCGCCCGCAGGACCGAAGGGTTGATCTGCAGGTCGGCAAATGTGGGAGAGGCAGCCTCGGGCGAGCTGTCCGGAGTGGTCATCGCCCATGGAGTCTAGTGGTGATCGCGAGCTCAGCGGACATGAGCGCTGCGGGTCCGTGATCATGAGCACAGCCGTGCCCGGCCATGCCTGTCACACCTGTGCGCGCGATGACGGTACGGTGCCCGATGTGTGGTCGCCACCCCGCCGTACCGGGCCACTGACCGGCTCGGCCGCCGTCGCGTTGATCGCCATGACGTTGGCCGGCTGTGGTTCGGGGGACTCCACGGTCGCGAAGACGCCGCAGGCCACGACGACCACCGAGACCCCGTCCATCACCGCCCCGGCCCAGCCCTCGGGCGCCGCCGCGCCGCCCGGCAGCAATGCCGCGCCGGCCGACCCGTGCGCGGTCAACCTCGCCTCGCCCACCATCGCAAAGGTCGTCTCCGAGCTGCCACGCGACCCGCGCAGCCAGCAAGGCTGGAACCCGGAGCCGCTGGCCGGCAACTACAACCAGTGCGCCCAGTTGTCGGCGGTGATCATCAAGGCCAACACCAACGCCGTCAACCCCACCACCCGGGCGGTGCTGTTCCACCTCGGGCAGTTCATCCCGCAAGGGGTCCCCGACACCTACGGGTTCAACGGCGTCGACGCGACGCAGACCACCGGTGACACGGTGGCGCTGACCTACCCCAGCGGCATCAACGGGTTGAACACCGATGTGCGGTTCCACTGGAACGGCAACGGTGTGGAGCTGATCGGTAACGCCCCGGGCCGCTAGCCGGAACCGCCTTTCCGTCGGTCCCCTCCCCTACAGTTGCTGCTGTGTTCGTCACCGGCGACAGCATCGTGTACAGCGCGTCGGATCTGGCCGCCGCCGCCCGGTGCGAGTACGCGCTGCTGCGCGATTTCGACGCGAAACTGGGCTGGGGACCCGCCGCCCCGGCCGAGGATGACCTGCTCGCGCGGACCGCGGCCCTCGGAAACGACCACGAGCGACGCGAACTGGACCGGCTGCGGGGCGAGTTCGGGAGCGGGGTCGCGGTCATCGGCCGCCCGGCCTACACGCCCGCCGGCTTCGCGGCGGCCACCGAAGCGACCCGGCGCGCCATCGTGGGCGGCGCCCCGGTGGTGTATCAGGCGGCCGTGTTCGACGGCCGCTTCGTCGGCTTCGCCGACTTCCTGGTGCGAGACGGCGACCAATACCGGGTCATCGACACCAAGCTGGCCCGTTCGGCCAACGTCACCGCCCTGTTGCAGCTCGCCGCCTATGCCGATGCGCTGGCAGCCGCGGGGGTCCCGGTGGCGCCCGAGGCCGAACTGCACCTGGGCGACGGGACGGCCGCCCGCTACCGCGTCCGCGACCTCGTCCCCGTCTACCGCGCCCAGCGCGCCCGACTGCAACGGCTCCTCGATGAACACCACGCCGGTGGCACCCCGGTCCGCTGGGACGACGAGGGCGTGGCCGCCTGTTTCCGTTGCGCGTTGTGCACCGAGCAGCTGCGCGCCTGCGACGACCTGCTGTTGGTCGCCGGCATGCGAGTGGGCCACCGCGACAAGCTGATCGACGCCGGAATCACCACGGTGCCCGGCCTGGCCCGGCACGCCGGCCCCGTGCCGGACCTCGCCCCCGCCGCGGTCCGCAAGCTGACCGCCCAGGCCGGACTTCAAGTCCGCCAACGAGAAACCGGCACGCCGCTTTACGAGATCGTCGACCCCCAACCCCTGACGCTGCTGCCCGAACCGGACCCCGGCGACCTGTTCTTCGACTTCGAGGGCGACCCGCTGTGGACCCTCGACGGCAAGGAGTGGGGTCTGGAATACCTATTCGGGGTCCTGGAAGCCGGGCCCGCCGGCACGTTTCGCCCGCTGTGGGCGCACAACCGGGCGGATGAACGCAAGGCCCTCGGCGATTTTCTGGCCATGGTGGCCAAGCGTCGCAAGCGCAGGCCGAACATGCACGTCTACCACTACGCGCCGTATGAGAAGACCGCGTTACTGCGGCTCGCCGGGCGCTACGGAGTCGGCGAGGATCAGGTCGACGAACTGCTGCGCAGCGGGACGCTCGTCGACCTCTACCCCCTGGTGCGCAAGAGCATTCGCGTGGGCGCGGAGTCGTTCAGCCTGAAGGCGCTCGAACCGCTCTACATGGGCGCGCAGCTGCGGGCCGGCGATGTCACCACCGCCACCGGTTCGATCACCTCCTACGCCCGCTACTGCGAACTGCGGGCCGACGGCCGCTGCGACGAAGCCGCCTCCGTGCTCAAGGAGATCGAGGAGTACAACCACTACGACTGCCGCTCGACCCAGGAACTGCGCAACTGGTTGATGTTGCGCGCCTACGAATCCGGCGTCCTGCCGGTCGGCGCCCAGCCTGTGCGGGACGGCAACAGAGTCGAGGACCGTGACCAGCTGGCGGTGACCCTGTCGAGGTTCACCGGCGACGCCGCCGTCGGTCAACGCACGCCGAAGCAGACGGCCGTAGCGTTGCTGGCCGCGGCGCGCGGCTACCACCGGCGCGAGGACAAACCGTTCTGGTGGGCCCACTTCGACCGCCTCAACTTCCCCGTCGAGGAGTGGGCGGACGACACCGATGTCTTCGTCGCCGAGCACGCGTCGGTCAGCGTGGACTGGAACATCCCGCCCCGCGCGCGCAAGCCGCAGCGACGGGTGCGGCTGCGGGGCGCGCTGGCGCGCGGCGAGTTGATGACCGACGTCTTCGCGCTCTACGACCCCCCGACCCCGCCCGGCCTGTCCGACGATCCCGACCGGCGAGCGGCCGGACGCGCCACGGTGATCGAGGCCGACGATCCGGCGCTGCCCACCGAGGTGACCATCGTTGAACGAGTGGGCAACGACGGCAAGCCATTCCACCACGTCCCCTTCGCCCTCACCCCCGGTCCGCCGATCCCGACGACCGCCCTGCGGGAGTCGATCGAGGCCACGGCCGCCGCCGTCGCGGCCGGCCTGCCGCAGTTGCCCCGGGGCGCGGCCGTGGACATCCTGCTGCGCCGCGCGCCCCGGACCCGAAGCGGCAGCGCGCTGCCGCGCGGCGCCGACACGGTCCGCGACATCACCGACGCGGTGCTGGACCTGGACTCCTCCTACCTGGCGGTGCATGGGCCGCCGGGCACCGGCAAGACGCACACCGCCGCCCGCGTCGTCCATCGGCTCGCCACCCACCACGGCTGGCGCATCGGCGTGGTCGCGCAGTCGCACGCCACGGTGGAGAACCTGCTCGACTGCGTCATCGACGCCGGGCTGGACCCGGCGCGGGTCGCGAAGAAACGCAACGGCCACAGCGCACCGCGCTGGCGGGAGGTCGACGGCAGCGGGTACGCCGAGTTCATTCAATCTTGGGGGCCCGGCACCGCGGGCTGCGTCGTGGGCGGCACGGCCTGGGATTTCGCCAACGCCAACCGGATAGCGCCCGGCAGCCTCGACCTCCTGGTGATCGACGAGGCGGGCCAGTTCTGCCTGGCAAACACCATCGCGGTCGCGCCTGCGGCCGCCAACCTGGTGCTACTCGGCGACCCTCAGCAGCTGCCGCAGGTCAGCCAGGGAACCCATCCCGACCCGGTCGATACCTCGGCACTCGACTGGCTGGTCGACGGTCAGCGCACCCTGCCCGACGAACGCGGCTACTTCCTGGACCGCTCGTACCGCATGCATCCGGCGGTCTGCGCCGCGGTGTCGGCGCTGTCCTACGAGGGCAGGTTGCATTCCCACGAGTGCACCGGTGACCGACGGCTTGCCGGCTACCCGCCCGGCGTCCAGACGCTCACCGTCGCACACCACGGCAACTCGACGGAGAGCCCTCAGGAGGCCGACGCGATCGCCGCCGAGATCGACCGGATGCTCGGGGCGCCGTGGACCGACGAGCACGGCACCCGCCCGCTGACCGCCGCCGACGTGCTGGTGCTGGCGCCCTACAACGCCCAGGTGGGACTGCTGCGCCGACGGCTGGCCGCGGCCGGGCTCGGCGGGATCCGGGTGGGGACGGTCGACAAGTTCCAGGGTGGGCAGGCGCCGGTCGTGTTCATGTCGATGACGGCATCTTCCGCGGAGCTGGTACCGCGCGGTATCTCGTTCCTGCTCAACAGGAATCGCCTCAACGTCGCCATCAGCCGGGCCCAATACGCGGCGGTCATCGTCCGCTCCGGGTCGTTGACCGAATACCTGCCCACCACCCCGGCGGGCCTGACCGACCTGGGCGCGTTTCTGGCGCTGACCGAACCGACGTGATGGCCCCGGTTAGTTGCCGGACGAGTGGCGGCCGTAACCGGAGGGGTCGTCGTCGGGATCGCGGCGGTGACGCCGGCCTCGCACCGCGCCGTTCTGCTGGCGTTGCGCCGGCGGCGCGAGCCGGTCGCGCGGCGCGGTGATGGGACGGACGCGCTGGCCGGTGTCGACATGAGAGCCGTTGTGCGCGAACCCGATAGGGCCACCGTGCGGAGTCGGTTCGTCCCGCGGGCCGGTCCCCACGTCGACGCGCGCCGGGCGCGGGTGGGCGACCCGATCGATTGGCGGCTCGCGGCTTTCACGCGCGTACGCCGCGCGCGGGGCGGACACGGGCTCGGGTTCGCGCACAAGGATGCATTCGACGTACGCGTCGTCGTCGTAGTCGTCGTCGTCGTCGTAGTCGTCGTCATAGTCGTCGAACACGTCACCCGCCTCGGCCGGGGCGCCGGCCGTGGCCGACGGTGCGAACCCGATCAAGAACAGCGCGGCCACGATCCCGAACAGCGCGATGAACGCGGGCAGCAACACCGATTGCGACATGGCGGCCGCGAACGGGTCCCGCAGGAATTCGGGCAATTGCAGGCTGGCGGCCGCCTCACCGCCGACACCTTCCGACGGCTGCGCGGGCATCTCGGCGCCGATCCGTGCCGTCATGAACGCGGCCATGCCGGCGCTGCCGAGCACGGCGCCGAGCTGGCGGACGGAGTTGTAGACGGCCGAGCCCGCACCGGCCAGGCGCGGCGGCAGGTTGCGCGTCGCGGTGGCGGTCAGCGGCGACCACACGAACGCCATCCCGACGCCCGTCGCGAAGAACGGCAACAGCAGCCGCCAGATGGGCGTCCCCGGCGACATCTCGAAGCTGAGCCACGTCAGCGCGATCGCCAGCACCGAAAACCCGAAGCCGAGGACCGGCCGCGGATGGTATTTGTCGACCATCCTGCCGACGAACGGCGCGAACACACCGTTGGCGATCGCCATCGGCGCGATCAGCAGAGCCGAACGCGTCGGCGACAGCCCGCACACGGCCTGCGCGTAGAACGTCAGCGGCAGCATCATCCCCGTCGCGGCGAACGAGACGATGGCCACCCCGGCGTTGCACAGGCCGAAGTCAAGGTCACGGAAGATCGCCAGCGGAATCAGCGGCTCGTCGGTGTTCATCGACTGCCAGAACACGAATACCGTCATGAACCCGATGCCGGCGACGATCATCGCCCAGATCCAGGGCTCCCAGTGCGCGGCCTGGCCCTGCTGCAGCCCGAACACGATCAGGAACATGCCCGCCCCGGACAGCACGACGCCGACAACGTCGAATCGGTGTGACTGCGTGGGTAGCACCGGGACCAGCCAGTACGCCAGCGCGAGCCCCAGCACGCCGATCGGGACGTTGACGAAGAAGATCCACTGCCACCCCAGCCCGTCGACCAGCACGCCACCGGCCAGCGGGCCCACCAGGCTGGCCACGCCCGCGGTGGCGCCCCACAGGCTCACCGCGACACCGCGCCGCTCCGGCGGGAAGATCCGGGTGATGGTCGACAAGGTCTGCGGGGTGAGCACCCCGGCGCCCACACCCTGGACGACGCGGGCGGTGATCAGCATGGCGGCGCTGCCCGACAGCCCGCACCAGACCGAGGCGACGGTGAACACCACCAGGCCGATCAGGTAGAGGTTTTTCGGGCCGAACCGGTCACCCAGCCGCCCGGCCACCAGCAGCACGACCGCATAGCCCAGCAGGTAGGCGCTGGTCACCCAGACCACGGTGTCGTAGCCGATGTGCAGCCTGGTCATGATCGTCGGGTTCGCGATGGCGACGATGGTCGAGTCGACCATGATCATGAAGAAGCCGATCATCATCGCCCAGAGGGCGTTCCAGGGCTTCTCGGAATGCGGCGAGTTCCGGGTGAGCAAGTTCCACCGGTTGGTGAGGTGGGGCGGGTGGGGCGCCGCGCGCCGGCTGCCCCCGGACGACGGAGGCGTCGCCGTGGTCATCTACCCACCTCGTTTCCGCTCCCGACGATGCGTGCCCGCACGGCGCCGGTCTGATCGACCGGCCCGGACCGTCACGACATCCAGCCTGCATTATTGCCGCTGCCGAAATTGGGGGCGGGCACGGATCCGATCCCGGGTACACCAGGCGGAAGGTTTCGTGTTCGGTCGGTGTTCCGCAGCGGGCACGTTAGCCTGGTAGGACGCCATTTGCAGGAGAGGCAAGATGCGGGCCCGACGGAAGCGGTCTTCGAACCGGTTTTTCAGCATGTCGCATGCGGATGAGGAGCGGCCGCCCACCGACGGCCGGCCCAAGGTCTCCGCGCGGGCGTTGGCCCAGGTCATCGAGCGAAGCTCGCGGATTCAGGGTCCGGCGGCCGAGGCCTACGTGTCCCGACTGCGTAACGCGCACCCGAGCAGCAGCCCGGCCGACATCCTGGCCAAGCTGCAGAAGCGGTACGTGGGCATGGTGACGGCCAGCGGCATGGCGGTGGGCGCGGCGGCGACCATCCCCGGCATCGGCACCCTGAGCGCGCTGTCTGCCGCCGCCGCCGAGACGGTGACATTCCTGGAAGCCACCGCGTTCTTCGTCCTGGCGGTCGCGGTGGTGTATGACATCCCCGCCGACCACCGGGAACGACGCCGGGCCCTGGTGCTGTCCGTGCTGATCGGCGACAACAGCAGGGACGCGGTCGCCCAGCTGTTCGGCCCGGCGCGCACCAACGGCGGCTGGATCTCGGAGAGTGTGGCCGCCGTGCCGCTGTCATCGATGTCGCGGCTGAACTCGCGGCTGCTCAAATCGTGGGTGAAGCGGTACACGCTGCGACGCGGCGCCCTGATGTTCGGCAAGCTGCTGCCGGTGGGCATCGGGATCATCGTCGGGGCGGTCGGCAACTATTTCGCCGGCAAGAAGATCGTCGGCAACGCCAACCGGGCGTTCGGCACTCCCCCGGTGCGCTGGCCCCGCGCCCTGCACCTGGTGCCGCCGCTGCACGAAGCGGGCTGACGGCCGTCCCACCCACCCCCTTCAACCTGGCGAATTGCTGGCGAAAGGTTAGCCTTTATAGGGCGGAGAGGTTGAGCATCGACACTGGTGTGAGGTGCTCCACAATCCGGGGTCGACAAACGTACAGGCGTCACGCACTAGCTGCTTGAAGCGCTTGCAGGACAGAGGAATTGAGGCGAACGGCGGTCGTGAGCAACATAAGTTCACCATTCGGGCAAAACGAGTGGCTGGTCGAGGAGATGTACCGCAAGTTCCGCGATGATCCCTCGTCGGTCGATCCGAGCTGGCACGAGTTCCTGGTCGACTACAACCCCGAGCCGACCGGCGAATCGCCCTCGAGCAAAACGACCACCGGTGACGGCCAGGCCCAAGCAGCCCCGCAGGCGGCCCCGCAAACAAAGGCCGCGCCTTCCGCCGAGCCGTCTCCCCAGCCCTCGCCGCCCGCCAAGCCCGCCGCCGGGAACGGCGCCGCGACCCCCACGGCCGCGCCGGCGAAGCCGAAAGCCCCGACTCCCCCGCCGGCCGAGGGCGACGAGCTGCAGACGCTGCGCGGCGCCGCGGCCGCGGTGGTCAAGAACATGTCCGCCTCGCTGGACGTACCGACCGCCACCAGCGTCCGCGCCATTCCGGCCAAGCTGCTCATCGACAACCGGATCGTCATCAACAATCAGCTCAAGCGCACCCGCGGCGGCAAGATCTCCTTCACCCACCTGCTGGGCTACGCGCTGGTGCAGGCGATCAAGCAGTTCCCCAACATGAATCGGCACTACGCCGAGATCGACGGCAAACCGACGGCGGTCACCCCGGCGCACACCAACCTGGGCCTGGCCATCGATCTGCAGGGCAAGGACGGCAAGCGTTCCCTGGTGGTGGCCGGCATCAAGGGCTGCGAGACCATGCGATTCGCGCAATTCGTCACCGCCTACGAGGACATCGTCCGCCGCGCCCGCGACGGCAAACTGACAGCCGAAGACTTTGCGGGCGTGACGATTTCGCTGACCAACCCCGGCACCATCGGCACCGTGCACTCGGTGCCGCGGCTGATGAACGGCCAGGGCGCGATCATCGGTGTCGGCGCCATGGAATACCCCGCCGAGTTCCAGGGCGCCAGCGAGGAACGCATCGCCGAACTGGGGATCGGCAAGCTGATCACGCTGACCTCCACCTACGACCACCGCATCATCCAGGGCGCCGAATCCGGCGACTTCCTGCGCACCATCCACGAGATGCTGTTGTCGGACGCGTTCTGGGACGACATCTTCCGCGAACTGGGCAACCCGTACCTGCCGATCCGCTGGAGCACCGACAACCCGGATTCGATCGTCGACAAGAACGCGCGGGTGATGGAGCTGATCGGGGCGTACCGCAACCGCGGCCACCTGATGGCGGATATCGACCCGCTGAGGTTGGACGGCAGCCGGTTCCGCAGCCACCCCGACCTGGAGATCCTCAACCACGGCCTGACGCTGTGGGACCTCGACCGGGTGTTCAAGGTCAACGGGTTCGCCGGCTGCGAGTACAAGAAGCTGCGCGACATCCTGGGCCTGCTGCGCGACGCGTACTGCCGCCACATCGGGGTGGAGTACACCCACATCCTGGACCCCGAACAACAAGAATGGCTGCAGCAGCGCGTTGAGACCAAACACGTCAAGCCCACAGTGGCGGAGCAGAAGTTCATCCTGAGCAAGCTCAACGCCGCCGAGGCCTTCGAGACCTTCCTGCAGACCAAATATGTTGGACAGAAACGTTTTTCGCTGGAGGGTGCGGAAAGCGTGATCCCGATGATGGACGCGGCGATCGACCAGTGCGCCGAGCACGCCCTCGACGAGGTGGTGATCGGGATGCCGCACCGCGGGCGGCTCAACGTCTTGGCCAACATCGTCGGAAAGCCGTACTCGCAGATTTTCAGCGAGTTCGAGGGCAACCTCAACCCGTCGCAGGCCCACGGTTCCGGCGACGTCAAATACCACCTCGGCGCCACCGGCGTGTACCTGCAGATGTTCGGCGACAACGACATTGCGGTCTCGCTGACCGCCAACCCGTCGCACCTCGAAGCCGTGGACCCGGTGCTGGAGGGCCTGGTCCGGGCCAAGCAGGACCTGCTCAACCGGGGCGCACACGACGACGGTGACGAGAAGGCGTTCTCGGTGGTGCCGATGATGCTGCACGGTGACGCCGCCTTCGCCGGTCAGGGCGTGGTCGCCGAGACGCTGAACATGGCGAACCTGCCCGGCTACCGGGTCGGCGGCACCATCCACATCATCGTCAACAACCAGATCGGCTTCACCACCGCGCCGGAGTATTCGCGATCCAGCGAATACTGCACCGACGTCGCGAAGATGATCGGGGCGCCGATCTTCCACGTCAACGGCGACGACCCCGAGGCCTGCGTGTGGGTGGCGAAGCTGGCCGTGGACTTCCGGCAGAAGTTCAAGAAGGACGTCGTCATCGACATGCTGTGCTACCGCAGGCGCGGCCACAACGAGGGCGACGATCCGTCGATGACCAACCCCGCCATGTACGACGTCGTCGACATCAAGCGCGGGGTCCGCAAGAGCTACACCGAAGCCCTGATCGGCCGCGGCGACATCTCGCTGAAGGAGGCCGAGGACGCGCTGCGCGACTACCAGGGCCAGCTGGAGCGAGTGTTCAACGAGGTGCGTGACCTGGAGAAACACGGCGTGCAGCCCAGCGCGTCGGTCGAGGCCGACCAGATGCTGCCCGCGGGCCTGTCCACGGCGGTGGACAAGGCGTTGCTGTCCCGGATCGGGGACGCGTTCCTGGCCCTGCCGGAGGGCTTCAGCGCGCACCCCCGCGTGCAGCCGGTGCTGGAAAAGCGGCGGGAGATGGCCTACGAGGGCAAGATCGACTGGGCCTTCGGCGAACTGCTGGCGCTCGGTTCGCTGGTGGCCGAGGGCAAGCTGGTCCGGCTGTCGGGCCAGGACACCCGGCGCGGCACCTTCTCCCAGCGGCATTCGGTGATCATCGACCGCCACACCGGCGAGGAGTTCACCCCGCTGCAACTGCTGGCGACCAACCCGGACGGGACTCCCACCGGGGGCAAGTTCCTGGTCTACGACTCACCGTTGTCCGAGTACGCCGCCGTCGGCTTCGAATACGGCTACACCGTGGGCAACCCGGACGCCCTGGTGCTGTGGGAGGCGCAGTTCGGCGACTTCGTCAACGGCGCGCAGTCGATCATCGACGAGTTCATCAGCTCGGGCGAGGCCAAGTGGGGCCAACTGTCCAACGTGGTGCTGCTGCTGCCGCACGGCCACGAGGGCCAGGGACCCGACCACACCTCGGGCCGCATCGAACGCTTCCTGCAGCTGTGGGCGGAGGGTTCGATGACGATCGCGATGCCGTCGACGCCATCCAACTATTTCCACCTGCTGCGCCGCCACGCGCTCGACGGTGTGCAACGGCCGCTGATCGTGTTCACACCCAAGTCGATGCTGCGCAACAAGGCCGCGGTCAGCGACGTCAGGGACTTCACCGAGATCAAGTTCCGCTCGGTGCTCGAAGAGCCGACCTACGAGGACGGCATCGGTGACCGCGGCAAGGTCAGGCGGATCCTGCTGACCAGCGGGAAAATCTACTACGAGCTGGTGGCGCGCAAGGCCAAGGACAACCGCGACGACGTCGCGATCGTGCGCATCGAGCAGCTCGCCCCGCTGCCGAAGCGCCGGCTCAGCGAGACGCTGGACCACTACCCGAGCGCCGAGGAGTTCTTCTGGGTGCAGGAGGAGCCGGCCAACCAGGGCGCGTGGCCGCGGTTCGGTCTCGAGCTGCCCGAGCTGCTGCCCGACAAGCTGACCGGGCTCAAGCGGATCTCGCGGCGGGCCATGTCGGCGCCGTCGTCGGGTTCGTCGAAGGTGCACGCGGTCGAGCAACAGGAGATCCTCGACACGGCGTTCCGCTGATTGCATTGCCCCACCCGCCGATAACGGGGACCGCCGGTACCGGCTAGCCTCGACGCAAACGGGGCCGATTGGGAAGGGTGCTCATGCAAGGGTTCGCCGGCAAGGTCGCCGTGGTCACTGGTGCGGGTTCGGGTATCGGGCAGGCGCTGGCGATAGAGCTGGGCCGCTCGGGCGCCAAGGTCGCGATCAGTGACGTCGATGTCGAGGGCCTGGCGGAAACCGAGGCCAAGTTGAAGGCGATCGGGGCCGAGGTCAAGGCGGACCGGCTCGACGTGACCGAGCGCGAGGCGTTTCTGGCCTACGCCGACGCCGTCCGCGACCACTTCGGCAAGGTGAACCAGATCTACAACAACGCGGGCATCGCGTTCACCGGCGACGTCGAAGTCAGCCAGTTCAAAGACATCGAACGGGTGATGGACGTCGATTTCTGGGGTGTGGTCAACGGTACCAAGGCGTTCCTGCCCCACCTGATCGCCTCCGGCGACGGTCATGTGATCAACGTCTCGAGCGTGTTCGGGTTGTTCTCGGTGCCCGGTCAGGCGGCCTACAACTCCGCCAAGTTCGCGGTCCGCGGCTTCACCGAGGCGCTGCGGCAGGAGATGGTGGCGGCCGGCCATCCGGTCGCGGTGACCACGGTGCACCCCGGCGGCATCAAGACGGCGATCGCCCGCAACGCCACGGCCGCCGAGGGGCTCGACCAGGCCGAGCTGGCCAGCCTGTTCGACAAGCGGTTGGCCAAGACCAGCCCGCACCGCGCCGCCCAGATCATCCTGGAGGCGGTGCGCAAGAAGAAGGCCCGGGTGCTGGTCGGCACGGACGCCAAGGTGCTGGACGCCCTGGTGCGGCTGACGGGCCCGGGATACCAGCAGCTGTTCGGGCCCGTGATGGGCCGGTTGATGCCCAAGCGGTGAGGGAAACCGTAGCGGGGATCGCCACTACCGGCTAGCCTGACGCCGCACGCCACCACGAGGGAGTACTGGATGCACAGCTTCGCTGGAAAGGTCGCCGTGGTGACGGGCGCGGGTTCGGGGATCGGCCAGGCGCTGGCGCTAGAACTTGGCCGCGCGGGCGCCAGGGTCGCGATCGGCGACGTCGACATCGAAGGGCTGGCGCGAACCGAGGCGCAACTCAAGGCGATCGGCGCGCCGGTCAAAGCCGACCGGCTCGATGTGACCGAGCGCGAGGCGTTTCTGGCCTACGCCGACGCCGTCCGCGAGCACTTCGGCAAGGTGAACCAGATCTACAACAACGCGGGCATCACGTTTGTCGGGTCCATCGAGGACAGCCGGTTCAAGGACTTCGAGCGGGTGATGGACGTCGACTATTGGGGTGTGGTGAACGGCACCAAGGCCTTCCTCCCCCACCTGATCGCCTCGGGCGACGGCCACGTCATCAACATCTCCAGCGCGCTGGGCCTGTTCTCGGCGCCCGGGCAGGCGGCGTACGTTTCGGCCAAGTTCGCCGTTCGCGGTTTCACCGAGGCGCTGCGCCAGGAGATGATGCTGGCCGGCCACCCGGTGCGGGTGACGACGGTGCACCCCGGCGGCGTGAAGACGGGATTCGCCCGCAACGCCGTCTTCGCCGACGGCCTCGACCAGGACGGCCTGGCGGAACTGTTCGAGGAGCAGCAGGCCAAGACCACACCGCAGCGGGCTGCTGAGGTCATCTTGGCGGGCGTGGGCAGGAACAAGGCCCGGGTGCTCGTCGGCCCCGACGTCAAGGCCATGGATCTGGTGGTGCGGCTGACGGGTTCGAGACCCGAGCGCCTGCTGGGCGGGCCGATCATGAGCCGGGTGCAGCAGACGGTGCACAGGCTCATGCCCAAACGCTGAGGCTCGTTCACCGCCCCAGCGGATGCTCCGCGAGCCACCCGCCGGCCACCGCCTGCGGGTCGGCCCCGCCGCCCACCTGACGGCCCATGTCGACCAGCGCGGCTGTGTCCAGCACGCCGGCGACCTCGTTGATGGCCAGCAGCTGCCGATCGCTCAGCGCGTTGCGGCGATACAGCGGCACGACGTTCTCGGCCCTGATCAGTGCCGGCTTGCCGTCGGCCAGCGCGACCAGGTCGGCGGGCAGGCCCGGGTCGGCGGTCGTCGTCCAGCCCGCGGTCAGCTGCCCGGCCCGCACCGCGGCGAACATCGTTGTCTGATCGGGGAATTCGCGCGGAACCGGAAGCCGGCACGTGCCCACCGTCGAGGGAGCCGGACGCCCGGCGACGGTGCCGACGACCAATCCGGCGCAGTGTTTCGGCAGCGTGCTCAGGTCCGCGCTGACGTCGCTGCCACCCCACGCCCCGGCGGTGGAGCCGGTCACCAGCAGCACGGGTTTGTCTTCCGCCGCCGTCGTGTAGTCACCCGCGGCGACGCCCTCTGGCAGCGCGGCCACCATCGCGCGGTAGACCTCCGCGTCGGACAACGCCGCCGCACCGGGCTGCAGGCTCTGCAGCTCGCGTCCGGTCAGGGCCGGGACGACGGTGAACGCGCCCGAGTCCAGGCGCGCCATCGGATTCTCGGCGGTCTCGGCGCGCGCCGGGAAACCGTATGACCGCAGCGCGGCCACGTACACGCCGGCCAGCAGCGCCGACTCGGGATCCGCCGACGAGCCGACCACCAGTTCCGGACGAGCGGCGTGGCCGCCGGTGCCGCAGCCGGCCACCACGAGAATGGCGGCGAGCAGCGACGCCGCCAGCCGGCCGGTTCTCACCCCGCGATGTCTGCGGGGTCTGCGGCCAGGGCCACCGCCGTGGCGACGGCATCCCCGACGCGCAGGTCCAGCGGGCTGGGGACGATTCGATCGTAAGCCAGGTCATCGCTGACGACCGAGAAGATGGCC
The DNA here is from genome assembly GCF_001668695.1 of Mycobacterium sp. E2497. NCBI lineage: Bacteria > Bacillati > Actinomycetota > Actinomycetes > Mycobacteriales > Mycobacteriaceae > Mycobacterium > Mycobacterium sp. E2497. The sequence goes on along the minus strand of NZ_LZKD01000104.1, from coordinate 547 downwards.
TCGGCGGCGGCAACCATCATCTTCTCGGTGATCCGGCGCGCCCCGGCGTCGAGCGCCCCACGGAACACGCCGGGGAAGGCCAGCACGTTGTTGATCTGGTTGGGGAAGTCGCTGCGGCCGGTGGCCACCACCGCGGCGTACTTGGCCGCGACCTGCGGATGGATCTCGGGGTCGGGGTTGGACAGCGCGAACACGATGGCGTCGGGCGCCATGGTGGCGATCATCTCCTCGGGCACCACACCGCCCGACACCCCGAGGAACAGATCGGCGCCGCGCAGCGCTTCGGCCATGCTGCCCGTCAGACCGTCGGGGTTCGTGCGCTGCGCCAGAACGCTCTTCACGCTGTTCATGTCGTCGCGCCCGGTGTGCAGAATGCCGCGCGAGTCGAGCACGGTGATGTCGGAAACGCCCATCGTCAGAAGGAGATTCGTGCACGCCACACCCGCGGCGCCGGCGCCGGAGACCACCACCCGCAGCGACGTCATGTCGCGGCCGAGCAACTTGGTGGCACCCATGAGCGCGGCCAGCGCAACGATCGCCGTCCCGT
>NZ_LZKD01000103.1:0-861 GCF_001668695.1 Mycobacterium sp. E2497 | reverse complement strand
CGCGAGCAGGCGGTCGAGCTGCAGTCCGAAGAGGTCTACGGCAAGTACATGCACTACCTGACCGGCTGTGAGAACTTCTTCCGCAAGGGCATCAGCAATGTCGGGCAGTTCACCCTCGTGAAGTAGGTGGCGAGGGGCCGGGGACCGCTACTTTTCCAGCGTGAACTGGTCGACGTCCGTGTAACCCTGGCGGAACAGCTTCGCGCAGCCGGTCAGGTACTTCATGTAGCGGCCGTAGACCTCTTCGGACTGCAGCTCGACCGCCTGCTCGCGGTTGGCCTCCAGGTTGGCCGCCCAGATATTGAGCGTGCGCTCGTAGTGCTCCTGCAGCAATTGGACCTGCTGCACGGAGAACCCCGCTTCGCCGGCGAACCTGAAGATGTCTTCCTGCGCCGGCAATTGTCCGCCCGGGAAAATTTCAGTGCCAATGAAGCGCGCGAATCGAAGATCATTCATCGTGATGGAGACGCCGCGTTCGTACTGCTGTTTCTGGGTGTAGGTCAAAATGGTATGCAATAACATGCGGCCGTCGTCGGGAAGAATGTTGTAGGCGCGTTCGAAGAACGCGGCGTACCGCTCCATCTTGAAAGCCTCGAAGGCGCCGATGGTGACGATCCGGTCGACCTTGTCCTCGAACTCTTCCCAGCCCTGCAGCCGCACCTCCACGGTGCGATTCGTCGGCAATCCAGCCAGCTTGTTCTTGCTGTATTCAAACTGGTTGCGGCTCAGCGTGATTCCGATGACATTGACGTCAAATTTCTCCACGGCCCGTTTCATCGCCCCGCCCCAGCCGCAGCCGATGTCCAGCAGCGTCATCCCGGGCTCGAGGTTCAACTTGCCCAGCGCCAAGTCGAACTTGGC
>NZ_LZKD01000102.1:0-30966 GCF_001668695.1 Mycobacterium sp. E2497 | reverse complement strand
GTGACGATGCTGTTCGTCGGCGTGGCGCTGATGGCCGCCGGTTACAGCGGTGGGCTCGGCTCGCCGGTGGCGCACGCGGTGCAGGCGTTCCTGGACGCCGGCGGGGCGCCGCTGCGCAACGTGCACAAGCTGGGGTCGGTGGTCCGGATCCCGATCGCGCTGGGCATCGCCCAGGTGTTGGGGCGGGTCCCGCTCCCCGGCCGGGCCCCCGCCTCGGGGTGGCTGCGCGCGTTCGCCCACCCGGAGCGCGACAGGCGGGTGGCCGTCGCGATCGTCGTGCTGACGGCCCTGATGGTGAGTACGTCGCTGGCGTGGACCGGCCGGCTGACCCCGCCCGGCACCTTCAGCGCGATACCCCGGTACTGGCAGGAAACCGCCGACTGGCTCGACCGGCACAACTCGGGCACCCCGACGCCCGGTCGGGTGCTGGTGGTCCCGGGGGCGCCGTTCGCCACGCAGGTGTGGGGGACCAGCCATGACGAGCCGCTGCAGGTGCTCGGCGGCAGCCCCTGGGGCGTGCGCGACTCCATCCCCCTGACCCCGCCGCAGACCATTCGGGCACTCGATTCGGTGCAGCGCCTTTTCGCCGCCGGGCGCCCGTCGGCGGGGCTCGCGGATACGCTTGCCCGCCAAGGTGTTTCGTACCTGGTGGTGCGCAACGACTTGGACCCGGACACGTCGCGCTCCGCGCGGCCCATCCTGGTCCACCGCGCCGTCGACGGTTCCCCCGGGTTGCAGAAGGTGGCGCAGTTCGGCGAGCCGGTGGGCCCCGGCACCCTCGCGGGCTTCGTCGCCGACAGCGGCCTGCGCCCGCGCTATCCGGCCGTCGAGGTGTATCGGGTCGCCGGTGGTTCGGGAGTACCGTACTTCGCCGACGTCGACCAGCTGCCGCGGGTGGACGGCGGACCGGAGGTGCTGCTGCGCCTCGACGAGCGCCGCCGGCTGCAGGGCCGGCCGCCGCTGGGTCCGGTGCTGATGACCGCCGACGCGCGGGGCGCCGGGCTGCCGGTGCCGACGGTGACCGTCACCGACACCCCGGTGGCCCGCGAGACGGACTACGGCCGGGTGGACCAGCATTCGTCGGCGATCCGGGCCGACGGCGACGCGCGGCACACCTACAACCGGGTGCCCGACTATCCCGTCCCCGGCGCCGACCCGGTCGTCGGCGCCTGGACCGGCGGCCGGGTCACCGTGTCGAGCTCGTCGTCGGACTCCACCGCGATGCCCGACGTCGCGCCGGCGACCTCCCCCGTCGCCGCGGTCGACGGCGACCCGGCGACCGCCTGGGTGTCCAACTCCCTGCAGGCCGCCGTCGGGCAGTGGCTGCAGGTCGACTTCGACCACCCGGTGACCAATGCGGCGATCACGCTGACCCCCAGCGCGACCGCCGTGGGCGCGCAGGTGCGCCGCATCCTGCTCGAAACGGCGACCGGCAGCACGACACTGCGCTTCGACGAGCCGGGCAAGCCGCTCGCCGCGGCCCTGCCCTACGGCGAGACGCCGTGGGTGCGGATCACCGCCGCGGGCACCGACGACGGCTCTCCCGGCGTGCAATTCGGCGTCACCGACCTGTCGATCACCCAGTACGACGCGTCCGGGTTCGCCCACCCGGTCGACCTGCGGCACACCGTGCGGGTCCCCGGGCCGCCGCCCGGTTCGGCCGTCGCGGGCTGGGACCTGGGTTCGGAATTGCTCGGCAGGCCGGGCTGCGCGCCGACGCCCGACGGGGTGCGCTGCGCGCCGTCGATGGCCCTGGCGCCCGAAGAGTCGGTGAATCTCAGCCGGACGCTGACCGTTCCGGCGCCGGTGTCGGTGAACCCGCTGGTGTGGGTGCGGCCCCGGCAGGGGCCCAAGCTGGCCGACCTGATCGCCGAGCCGGACACCACCCGGGCGCGGGGCGACTCCGACCTGGTGGATGTCCTCGGCTCGGCGTACGCGGCGACCGACGGCGACCCGGCCACCGCGTGGACGGCGCCGCAGCGGGTGGTGCAACACAAGACCGCCCCCACGCTGACGCTGACCCTGCCGCGGCCCACCGAGGTCACCGCGCTGCGGCTGGTGCCCAGCCGGTCGGCGGTGCCCGCCCACCCCAGGGTGGTGGCCGTCAACCTGGGCGACGGCCCGCAGGTCCACGCGTTGAAACCCGGTGAACCGCAGACGATCCCGCTCAACCCCCGGGTCACCGACAGCGTCGCCGTGAGCCTGCTGGACTGGGACGACGTGATCGACCGCAACGCGTTGGGGTTCGACCAGCTCAAGCCGCCGGGGGTGGCCGAGCTGACGGCGCTCGGCGCCGACGGCAACCCGATCGCGCCCGCCGACGCGGCCCGCGACCGCGAGCGCGAGATCGCCGTCGACTGCGACCACGGTCCGGTGATCGCGGTCGCGGGCCGGTTCGTGCACACGTCGATCCGCACCACCGTCGGCGCGCTGCTCGACGACGAGCCCATTGCGGCGCGGGCCTGCGACCGCGATCCCATCGCGCTGCCGGCGGGCCAGCAGGAACTGTTGGTCAGCCCGGGCGCCCAGTTCGTCGTCGACGGCGTCGACCTGTCACCGTTAGCGGCTGCCGCCGCCACGCCCAGCCCCGTCGGGGTCCCGGTGTGGCGGACCTGGGGCCCGGACCGTCGCGAGGTGCAGGCTCCGCCATCGGCTACGTCACGAGTACTGGTCATCCCGGAAAGCATCAACCCCGGTTGGGTGGCGCGCACCGCCTCCGGCGCCCGGCTGACCCCGGTGGCCGTCAACGGGTGGCAGCAGGGCTGGGTGGTGCCCCCGGGCGACCCCGGCACCATCACGCTGACCTTCCCGTCCAACACGCCGTACCGAGTGGGGCTGGCGGTGGGGCTGGCCTTGCTGCCGCTGCTGGCCATGCTCGCGCTATGGCGCACCCGGCGCCCTCGGGTCGACGACGCGCCCGCCCGGCCATGGACGCCCGGGCCGTGGGCGGCGGTTGCCGTGGTGGCCTGCGGGGCGGTGATCGCCGGCGCGGCCGGGGCCGCCGTGGTCGGGGCCGCCCTGGGCCTGCGGTATGCGCTGCGAGGTCGGCGCCTGGACCGCGCGACGATGGTGGTGAGCGCCGGCGGGCTGATCCTGGCCGGGGCGGTGCTGTCCCGCAATCCCTGGCGATCGGTCGACGGCTACGCGGGCCACTCCGCGAATGTCCAGCTGCTGGCGCTGATTTCGCTGGCGGCGCTCGTGACTTGCGCGGTGGTTCTGCCCGAACGGGTGCGCCCGGGCCGCGACGAATAGCCGGTTAGAGGTATTGGCTGCCGGTTTACCGCCTGCTTGACTGGATATGCGGGTCTGTGTGACCGCGACCGTCCGAGGAGATACGGCCATGCGCTGGTTTTCCGCACCCGAATATTGGCTCGGCAGACTGGTGCTCGAGCGCGGCGTCGCCGTGATCTATCTGCTGGCGTTCGTCGCGGCCGCGGCCCAGTTCCGCGCGTTGATCGGGGAGCACGGGATACAGCCGATCCCGCGGTTCCTTGCCCGGCAGTCGTTTCGGCGGGCGCCGAGCCTGTTTCATCTGCGCTACTCCGATCGCCTGTTCTCGGTGGTTTCCTGGTTCGGCGCCGCGGTGGCGGCGGCGATCGTCGCCGGCGCGGCCGATGCGGTGCCGGTCTGGGCGGCCATGCTCATGTGGCTGACGCTGTGGGTGCTCTACCTGTCGATCGTCAACGTCGGGCAGACCTGGTATTCGTTCGGCTGGGAGTCGCTGCTGCTGGAAACCGGATTCCTGATGATCTTCCTCGGCAACAATCACGTGGCTCCGCCGCTGCTGACGCTGTGGATGGCCCGGTTGCTGCTGTTCCGGGTGGAGTTCGGGGCCGGGCTGATCAAGCTGCGCGGCGACCCGTGCTGGCGCGACCTGACGTGCCTGTACTACCACCACGAGACGCAGCCCATGCCGGGGCCATTGAGCTGGTTCTTCCACCACCTGCCCAAGCCGCTGCACCGAATCGAGGTGGCGGGCAACCATTTCTCGCAGCTGGTGGTGCCGTTCGGGTTGTTCGCGCCGCAACCGGTGGCCAGCATCGCAGCGGCCGTCATCGTTGTCACCCAGGTGTGGCTGGTGGCGTCGGGCAACTTCGCCTGGCTCAATTGGGTGACGATCCTGTTGGCGTGCAGCGCGATCGACGACTCGTGGTTCGGTTTGGTTAGCCTGCCCCATCGTCCGGCGTTTTCGGCGACGCCGCTGTGGTTCGTCGTGTTGGTCGTCGCGTTCGCCGCAGCGGTGCTGTTCATGAGCTACTGGCCGGTGCGCAACATGCTGTCTCCCCGCCAACGAATGAACATGTCGTTCAACTCTTTTCATCTGGTCAACACCTACGGCGCGTTCGGCAGCATCGGGCGCGTCCGCCGCGAGGTGGTGATCGAAGGCACCGAGGAAGTACACCTGACCACCCAGACCGTTTGGAAGGAATACGAATTCAAGGGCAAGCCCGGTGCCGTGCGCCGGCTTCCGCGGCAGTGGGCGCCCTATCACCTGCGGCTGGACTGGCTGATGTGGTTCGCCGCCATCTCGCCCGCCTACGCGCAGCCGTGGCTCACACCGTTCCTGCAGCGCCTCCTGCGCAACGACCGGCCCACCCTGCGATTGTTGCGGCACAATCCGTTTCCGGCTTCGCCGCCGCGGTACGTACGCGCGCAACTCTACGAGTATCGCTTCACCACGCCCGCGGAGCTGCGCAGGGAGCGGGCCTGGTGGCATCGGACACTGATCGGCGGCTACATCCGGCCGATGGCGCTACCGGCGGCAACGACCCAGCACGGCTGAGTTATGCCGCGTCGTCGTCATCGTCGTCGTGGTGAAGCAGTTTTTCGGGGTGGTGGAAGGTGTTTTTGCGCGGCTGCCCCCGGTCCAGCCGCGGGGGTGGGATCCATTCGGTGTCACCCTCGGTGTTTGTGCGGGTGGTCCAGCCGTCGGGTTTGAGCAGGCGGTGATGGGGTCCGCAGGCGAAGGTGAGGTTGTCGATATCGGTGCGGCGGCACTGGGTCCAGTCGGTGACGTGGTGGACCTCGGACAGGTAGCCGGGGACGGTACAGCCCGGGGCGGTGCAGCCGCGGTCCTTGGCGTACAGCACGATTCGCTGGCCGGGAGAAGCCAGGCGTTTGGTGTGATACAGCGCCAGCGGTTTGGCGTTGTCGAAGACGGCCAAGTTGGTGCGCGTGGCGGGCCAGCCGGATCACATCGCTGATGGGGAGCCGGGCGCCCCCGCCGGTGAGCCCCGTGCCGGTGGCGGTCTGCAGCTCAGCCAAGGTGGTGGTGATGATGATGGAGGCGGGTAAGCCGTTGTGCTGGCCCAGTTTTCCCGAGGCGAGCAAGCCGCGCAGCCCAGCGAGCAGCCCGTCGTGATTCCGCTGCGCGGCGCTGCGGGCATCGCGGTCGATCGCGTCTTGCGTCGGCGCCCCGTCGACGCAGGGCGTGTCGTCCATGGGGTTGCACATGCCCGGTGCGGCCAGCTTGGCCAACACGGCCTCAAGGGTGGCGCGGCCTTCGGGGGTGAGTAGACCGCGCAGCTCGGACATGCCATCCGGACCCTGCTTACCCAGCACCAATCCGCGGCGTCGGGCGCGGTCCTCGTCGCGGTAGGTACCGTCGGGATTGAGGCAGTCGGCGACGTGGTCGGCCAGCTCGGCGAGTTGTTCGGGGCGAAAGTGAGTGCCCGCTTCGGCCAGATCGGCCTCGACCGCCTTTCGGGTGGCGAAGTCCACCCAGCCAGGCAGCCGGTGAAAGAACCGGCGGATCACCGCCACCTGCCCGCCTCCGAGTACCCCGGCGCATTGGGCTGCCGCGGTGGCTGGCAGCGTCGGCTCCAGCAGCTCACCGGTCAGCCCGTGCCGCGGCCCCAGGTCGGTAGCCTCTTTGACCCGCCGCGATGCCTCGGCGCGGCTGATCAACGTCGCCTCGGCGATCGCGTGCGGCAGGGTGCCGCCCAACTCTTCTGGAGTCGCTTGGTGGGCCAGGGAGTTGATCACCGGATGCTCGATGGCCGGCAGTTGGCGGCGCGCCTTCTCGCAGCGCTCCAGCATCGCCAGCTGTTGCTGGACGTTCATCGCGCCAACCGGTAACGCGCGAGCGCGGGCCAAGACCGCATCAAGATCGTCGAACACTGCGACGGCCTCGTCATCTTCACCCGAACTCATGACCCCAAACTAGCCACCCCCACCGACAAAACCGGCTCGAAATCGCCATAGATGCACACTCGCGCAAGGAATTTGGAAATTCTTCGGCGGCCTGGGGAGTCAGGAGCAACAATTGTGAGGGCAAAAAGGGAACGACGCATGAGATCAGCACTCGCAATCTTGACAACGGCACTGGCGCTCACCGGCGCCCTGTGGACCGCGGACCTGATGCTCGGTTCGGGCACGGCCCACGCCGTCTGCTCCACCAACAACGGCGGCAACCAGCCGCCGGAATGTGCACCGCCCGAGGGCCCACCGGGCTGCTACACCTCCCACATCTGCAGCCAGATGTGGTGCCCGAACCTCGGCGAGCTGCGGCGGATGCCGGACTGGGACAGAAACGTCTGCCACACCTATTACTTCGCGCCCGACTCCGGCCTTCCCGCGCTGATGGTCCAGGGCCAGCCGCCGGGGTTGCGGCTTCCGCCGAACACCGGCGTCTGCCCGCCCTTAGCCTGGATGTGCCCGTGAATCACAGCGACTCGTCCAGCTCGCCGAGCCGGTCGGTCAACCGCAAGTTGTCCGAGTAGTCGACCGGGCAGGCGATCACCGAGACGCCGTCATCCTCTAAAGCGGCACGCAGCGTGGGCAGCAGCTCCTCGGCGCTGTTGATCCGATATCCCTTGGCACCAAAGCTTTCCGCGTACTTGACCACGTCGGGATTGCCGAACTTCACATAGTAGTGCGCGCCGAGCTCGAGGTCCATTTTCCACTCGATCAGCCCGTAACCGCCGTCCTCCCAGATCAGCACCACCAGCGGTATCCGCTCGCGGACGGCGGTCTCGATTTCCTGCGAGTTCATCAGGAACGCGCCGTCCCCGACGACGGCCAGCACCTTCGTGTCGGGCCGCGCCAGTTTCACACCGAGCGCACCTGGCAGCGAAAATCCCATGGTGGACAAGCCATTCGACACCAGGCAGGTGTTGCACTCGTACGTTGGGTAGAGCCGCGCCATCCACATCTTGGTGGCGCCGGTGTCCACCAGGACGACGTCGCTGCGGCCCAGCGCCGCGCGGGTGTCGGCGACCACCCGCGCCGGGGCCAGCGGATAACGCGAATCCTGTTGCCCGCGGGCGAATTCCTCGGCGAGTAAGCCGTGGCCGGGGACGTCCGGGTCCGCCTCGTAGGAGTGGCCGTCCAGCGCGTCCGTCAACGCATCTAAAGAAGAGCCGATGTCGCCGATGATGCCGACGTCCACCGAATAGTGCGCGTCGACCTCGGCAGGGAAACGGTGGACGTGGATGATCTTCTTGTCGGCCTGCGGGTTGATCCGGATGGGGTCGAACTCCTGCAACTCGTAGCCGACGGCGATCACCACGTCGGCGTTGTCGAAGCCGAAGTTCACGTAGTCGTGCCGCATGAACCCCAGGGTCCCGATGCTGTTGGGATGGTCGTCGGGCATCACGCCCTTGCCGTGGAAGGTGTTGGCGACCGGAATGCCGAACTGCTCGGAGAACCGGACCAGGGCCGCGGTGGCGTTGCCGCGGGCGGCGCCGTGACCGGCCAGCACCACCGGCCGCTTGGCCTTGCGCAGGATGTCGACCGCGCGCTCCACCTGGCCGGGTGCGGGGGCATCCGGACGAACGACGTTGCGCGGCAACGGCGTCAGGTCGTAGTCGGTCTCATCGGCATCGATGTGCTCGGGCACCGCCAGGTACACCGCCGCCGGGCGTTCGGTCTCGGCGACCTTGAACGCCTTGCGGAACATCTCGGGGATGGCGCGCGCGGTGGGGACCCCGGCGGCCCATCGGGTGATGGGGGCGAACATTCGCACCAGGTCGACGTACTGGTGTGACTCCTTGAACTCCCGGTCCTGGCCGACCTGGGCGGAGATGGCGACCAGCGGGGTGCTGTTGGTGGTGGCATCGGCGACGCCGAGTTGCATGTTGATCGCACCCGGACCCAGGGTGCTCGACACCACCGCCGCCCGCCCGGTGACCCGCCCGTACATCTCGGCCATGAAGGCCGCGCCCTGCTCGTGCCGGGTCAGCACATAGCGGATGCTCGACGAGGCCAGGGCCTGCACGAAGCGGATGTTCTCCTCGCCCGGCAGGCCGAAGACCACGGAAACGCCCTCGTTTTCCAGGCACTTGACCATCAGCTCGGCGGCTTTACTCATCCGGCACCTCCCTTGAGGGAACGATAGTGGCAGGCTGGGTGTTGGACCTCTTACCAACCCCGAAGCGAAGGATGTCAGCGTGCCCATCGCGACCATCAACCCGGCCACCGGCGAGACAGTAAAGACCTTCACCCCGGCAACCGACGAAGAAGTCGATGCGGCCATCGCCCGCGCCTACGCCCGGTTCCAGGACTACCGCCATAACACCACCTTTGCCCAGCGCGCGGAGTGGGCAAACGCCACCGCCGATCTGTTGGAGAAAGAGGCCGACGACGTCGCGGCGATGATGACGTGCGAGATGGGTAAGACGCTGAAGTCGGCCAAGGCCGAAGTACTCAAGTGCGCCAAGGGCTTTCGCTACTACGCGGAGAACGCCGAGCAGCTGCTGGCCGACGAGCCGGCCGACGCGCAAGCGGTGGGCGCCAAGCGGGCTTACACCCGCTACCAGCCGCTCGGGGTGGTGCTGGCCGTGATGCCGTGGAACTTCCCGCTGTGGCAGGCCGTCCGGTTCGCCGCACCGGCGCTGATGGCCGGCAACGTCGGCATCCTCAAGCACGCCTCGAACGTGCCGCAGTCCGCGCTGTACCTCGCGGACGTGATCGCCCGCGGCGGCTTCCCGGAGGGCTGCTTCCAGACGCTGTTGGTCTCGTCGGGTGCCGTCGAGCGCATCCTGCGCGACCCCCGGGTGGCGGCCGCCACCCTGACCGGCAGCGAGCCGGCCGGGCAGTCGGTCGCGGCCATCGCCGGCGACGAGATCAAACCCACCGTGCTCGAGCTCGGCGGCAGCGACCCGTTCATCGTGATGCCGTCGGCGAACCTGGACGAGGCCGCCAAGACCGCCGTCACCGCGCGCGTCCAGAACAACGGCCAGTCCTGCATCGCCGCGAAGCGGTTCATCATTCACACCGACATCTACGACGCGTTCGTCGACAAGTTCACCGAGCGGATGGCCGGGCTCAAAGTGGGGGACCCGACCGACCCGGACACCGACGTGGGCCCGCTGGCCACCGAGTCCGGCCGCGACGACATCGCCAAGCAGGTCGACGACGCGGCCGCGGCGGGCGCCACGATCCGCCTCGGCGGCAAGCCCATCGACGGGCCGGGATGGTTCTACCCGCCGACGGTGGTCACCGACATCACCAAGGACATGGCTCTCTACACCGAAGAGGTGTTCGGCCCGGTGGCGTCGATGTACCGGGCCGCCGACATCGACGAGGCGATCGAGATCGCCAACGCCACCACGTTCGGGTTGGGATCCAACGCCTGGACCAACGACGAGGCCGAGCAGCAGCGCTTCATCGACGACATCGAGGCCGGCCAGGTGTTCATCAACGGCATGACGGTGTCCTACCCCGAGCTGGGCTTCGGCGGCGTCAAGCGGTCCGGTTACGGCCGCGAACTCGCCGGCCTCGGCATCCGCGCGTTCGTCAACGCCAAGACCGTCTGGGTCGGGTAGTGGCGATCGCAAGCGCGGCGTAGCCGGGCGCGGCGGGTCGCCATCATCGGCGCAGGTGACGCCGGGGACGCTGTCGGCGACAGCAAGGCCGAGTAGCCGGCCCGTCGAGTGTGGGGCCTATGGACGAATTCGCGGCAATTTTCGTCCCTGAGGCCCACGCTCGATGCCTCACACCGACGCGGCCGCCAGGGCCTTCTCGTCCTCGTCGGCGAAGGTGTCCTCCAAGTGCAATGGCGAGTAGTCGAGGTCGATCTCTTCCAGCGGCCGCCCGCGGGCGCTGGAGATCGTGCCGAAGCGCCGCATCCCCTTGTCGGACGCGTAGGCCATGAACTCGTCCACCGACAGGCCGAACGGCATCGGGTCGTACAGGGCGAAGCCCTCCTCGATCAGGCGCAGCCCCAGCGGCATCAGCTCGTTCATGCGGGTTTCGAAGACGCCCCAGTTGGCGTCGTCGGCGGCGACGTGGCGGCGGCAGGTGAACGTGCCCCACGCCATGTGGCGCCGCTCGTCGTCGCCGATGCGCCGGACCAGCTCCTGCATGCCGGGCAGGATGCCGCGCTCCACGCAAATCTTGTGCCAGCCGAAGTATCCGGTGAGCGCCAGCATGCCCTCGACCATGTGGTTGTAGGTGACCGACGCCCGCACCTGGGCGGCCGGCGACGGGTCCACCGACAAGGCGTTCAGGCAGTCCGGCAATTCCTCGTAGAAGATCGTCCGGTAGGTGGGGATGTCGTCGAGGTAGCGGTGCAGGTCGTCGGTGACCCCGACCGCGTCGAGCCACATGCGGAACACCTGGACGTGCTTGGCCTCCTCGAAAGCGAACTGCGTCAGGTACATCTCGTCGCCGAGCCGGCCCTCGACCCGCATCGCCGACATGAACGGCTGGATGTCCTCGGTCACGGCTTCCTCGCCGGCGATGAACTCCGCGCACAACCGGATCGCGTAATCGCGTTCGTCGTCGGTCAGCCGCTCCCAGTCGGCGCGGTCGCGGGAGAAGTCGATGTCGGCCGGATCCCAGAACTTCGCGTTGCCGCCGGCGAACAGCCGCAGCGGCAGGCTGTCCCAATTGAGGCCCCCTCGAACCATCGAGCCCGAATGTGTGCGTGTCATGTGACCTCCTCGGATCGTTGTGGGGCTGAGTGGACGGGTGAGTCCGGTGACGCGGAGAAGGCGGCCGCCAGCACCGCGACGAGCCGGCGCACGGCGAGCGCCGGCTGCTCCGGCGTGGGTTCGTCGAGCCCGAGAACCGGATCCAGGCCGCGCATGTAGGGCGCCAGCGCCAGATGCGGAAAGATCAAGAGCAGCAACGACAACAGCGCGTCGGTGTCCGAATCGGCGCGCAGGTCGCCGCGCTCCTTCGCGTCACGGACGAGCGGCCGCATCACCTCCAGGTAGTGGCGGTGGATGACGTTCTGCACGCTGACGCGGGCTTCGGTGTCAACCTCGAGGGTCGCCGCGGCGTGCAGCGCGCGTTCGTGCGGGTGGTCGGCGAAGTAGGCCACCCACGCGTCGAGCCAGTCGGTGAGAAAGTCGAAGAACGGCCGGCTCGGGTCCAGCTCGCGGATGCGGTCTTCCATGTAGGCGCGCACCCGCTGGCTGCCGATGTCGGCGATGAACGCGAACAGGTCGCGCTTGTCCGCGAAGTACTGGAACAGGCTGCCCTTGGCGACGCCGGCGCGCCGCGCGATGACGTTGAGGCTGCCGCGGGAGAACCCGTGTGCCCCGAACTCCTGCTCGGCGGCGTCGATGATGGCGGCGCGGCGGGCGGGGTCGACCCGCGCCCAAGTCACCGTTGGCATTGCTGCCTCCTAACGTCGATGACCACTGGTCATATTACGGTGAGCTGCGTCACAGTCAAGGGGCCGGGTCGGCCTGACGCAAAGCGAACAAAGAGGTTTCAAGCCACGAAAAGCCAGCCCATTCAAGCGGTCGGCCGTTGGTGTTTCGGTGGGGGATAAACCGACCGGGCAATGGTCGCCGAGATCCATCCGATCAACCAGCCGCCACCGACCAACAGGAAGGTGTGCAGGCGGTTGGGGGACACGACCGCAACAACAATCAGAATTACGGCCCACGTGAACGCGCAAGCGATGCTGTAAGCGGTATACGTCCTGCGCGACGGCATGACACAAATCTAGCTCGGCGATCGGCAAACGATGGCCGAAACCTAGGGCCGCATCTCGTATGCGCCATTGAGCGGAAGGATGTGTTCCTTCCAGATCTGGGCGTACCGCGACGGGTCGTGGACCGGGCGGCGGATCATCCGCGTCGCGAACCGCGCCTGCTCGTCCGTCGTCGCGGGCTTGTCGCTCAGCTCCACGGCGTAGCCGTTGAAATCGCGCACCAGCACGGCGAAGATCCCGTCGATCAGCGTCTCGTCCACGTCCGACAGCGCGGCCTCCTCGAGGATGAGCTGCGCGTAGGGCACCGTCGCGAACAGCTGGCCCACGGCGAACGCGAAGTCGACGTCCTTCTGCTGCGCGGCGTCGGGGGTCGCGCTGGCCAACATGTCGGCGAGCACGTCGATCTGCTTGCGCAGCAACGCGACGTTGGGCAGGTGCGCGAACCCGTCGAACACCGCGCGCCAGTCGTGGAAGCGCACCTTGCCCAGCCCCCCGGTCGGCCCCTGCGCGAACAGGAAGCTGTCGTCCGACGCATCGTCGCGGCGGCCGATGATCGGCAGTTCGCTGTTGGGGGCGAACAGGAAGTTGGGCATGAACTTGGCGAGCAGCCCGATGTTGATGTGCACCGTGCCTTCAAGCCTTGGCAGCAGACCGATCTCGCGGGTGACCGCCTCGAAGAAGGTGTCCTTCTCGACGCCCTTCGCGGCGATGACGTCCCAGAGCGCGATGACGACCCGCTCCCCCTCGCTGGTGACCTTCCCCTTGGTGAGCGGGCTGTACAGCAGGTAGCGCCGGTCGTCGGCCGACGCGCTGCGCATGTAGTCGCAAGCGCGGGTGGTCACCAGCCGCATCGCGACCAGCCGCAGGTAGGCGTCGGTGAGCAGCCGACGGACGTGGGTGAAGTCGGTGACGACGGTGCCGTAGAGGACGCGGTTGGAGGCGTGGGTGACCGCCTCGTACATGGCGTGGGTGCACATGCCGACTGCGCCCCAACCCAGGTTGTACTTGCAGACGTTGACGGTGTTGAGGGCGGCGTGGAACGCCTCGGGACCGCGGTGCAGGATGTCGGCCTCGGTGACCGGGTAGTCGCGCAGCGCGTAGTTCGCCACGTAATTCTGCGAGTTCACCACGTTCTTGATCAGGTCGTACCGCTCATGCTGGGAGTCGGCGGCGAAGAACACATACTCGTCGGAACCCGCGATCTTGCCGAAGGTCGACACCATCCGCGCCACGTTGGCGTTGCCGATGTAGTACTTCTCGCCGTTCGCGGTCCAGCCGCTTTCGGACGGCGTCAGGATCATGTCGGTCTGGTAGACGTCGGCGCCGTGGGTCTGCTCCGACAGCCCGAAGGCGAACACCTCGCCGGCCTCCAACTGCGCGGCGGCCTTGCGCTTGGCGTCGGAGTTGGCGCTCATCCAGATCGGGCCCAGGCCCAGCGCGGTGACCTGAAAGGGGTACCAGTAGCTCAGCCCGTAGAAGCCCACGATCTCGGCGAACTCGCTGATCCGGTAGGTGTCCCAGCGGCAATCGGCCGCACCGTATTCCGACGGTGTCAACAGGGACGCGAAGATGCGCTCGCGGCCGATGTGGTCCAAAAACTCGGAGTACCAGACCCGTTCGTGGTCGTCGGACTTCAGCCGCGCCTTGCCCCGCGATTCGAAGAAGTCCACCGTCGCGGCCATGATCTCCCGCGAGCGCCGGTCGGGGTACTGACGTTGCAGGTGGTTGGGATTGAGCAGCATGACGGGCTCCCGCGGGTTCCGGTGAGGACGAGGGTGACGGTACTGCACCGTCGGGCGCTCCGGAACAAATCGGCACTGTTGTCCGACCACCGAGTCGACCTAGCATCAGTCACGTGTTAGAACTCAATACCGCTCGCGGCCCCATCGATACCGCCGACCTCGGCGTGACGCTCATGCACGAGCACGTGTTCATCATGACTACCGAGATCGCCCTGAACTATCCCGAAGCCTGGGGCGACGAGGAGAAGCGGGTGGCCGACGCGATCGCCCGCCTCAACGAGTTGAAGGCCCGCGGCGTGGACACCATCGTCGACCTCACCGTGATCGGGCTCGGCCGCTACATCCCGCGCATCGCGCGCGTGGCGGCGGCCACCGATCTGAATATCGTTGTGGCAACAGGTCTTTACACCTACAACGACATTCCGTTCCGGTTTCACTACGAGGGCCCCGGCGGCATGCTGGGCGGCCCAGAGATCATGACCGACATGTTCGTGAAGGACATCGAGCAGGGTATCGCCGACACCGGCGTCAAGGCCGGAATCCTCAAGTGCGCCACCGACGAGCCGGGCATCACCCCCGGCGTCGAGCGGGTGCTGCGTGCCGTCGCCCAGGCGCACAAGCGCACGGGGGTACCGATCTCCACGCATACCCATGCCGGCCTGCGCCGAGGCCTCGAGCAGCAACGCATCTTCGAAGAGGAAGGGGTCGACCTGACCCGGGTCGTGATCGGTCACTCCGGCGACAGCACCGACATCGGCTACCTCGAGGAACTCATCGCGGCGGGGTCATACCTCGGGATGGACCGCTTCGGCCTCGACGTGATCTCTCCGTTCGAAGAGCGGGTCAAGATCGTGGCGCAGATGTGCGAACGCGGCCACGCCGACAAGATGGTGCTCTCACATGACGCCAATTGCTACTTCGACGCACTGCCCGAAGAGCTCGTGCCGCAGATGGCGCCCAACTGGCACTACCTGCACATCCACAACGACGTCATCCCCGCCCTCAAGCAGCGCGGCGTCACCGACGAGCAGCTGCACACCATGCTGGTCGACAACCCCCGCCGCATCTTCGAGCGGCAGGGCGCCTATTAAATGACCCAGAGTGAGCCGGTCCCGCCGATCGGCACCCAGATCTCGGCGCTGGCCGACCTCGCGCCCGACGAGCCGGCGGTCACCTGCGACGGGCTGACCCTGACCCGCGCGGAGCTCGACACCTCGACGAACCGGTTGGCCCGCGCCTACGCCGAGCGCGGCGTCGGCGTCGGCGACTATGTGACGATCGTGCTGCCCAACTCCGTCGAGTGGATCCAGGCCGCGGTGGCGTGCTGGAAGCTGGGGGCGGTGCCCCAGCCGCTGTCGGCGCGGTTACCGGACGCCGAGCTGCGGGGCCTGCTGGACCTTCGTCCGCCAGCCCTGCTGGTCGGCCGCGGACACCACCAAATGCCTAGTGTCCCAGCGGGATTCATCCCAGATCCGACGTTGTCGGACGCGGCGTTGCCGGAGGCGGTATCGCCGGTGTGGAAGGCGATGGGCTCGGGCGGCAGCACGGGGCGGCCCAAGCTCATCGAGTCCGGCGGCGACAGCCGGATACCGGCCGCGATCGGCTACCCGCTGGGCGCGCAGGAGGGCGACACCACGCTGGTGCCGATCCCGTTGTCCCACAACACGGGTTTCACCACCGCGACGCTCGCCCTGCTGATGCGCCATCACCTGGTCTTGATGAGCCGGTTCGACCCCGAGCGGTTCCTGCGGCTGATCACCGACCATCGCGTCACCTTCCTGACGACGGTGCCGACGATCATGCAGCGCACGCTGCCCGTGTACCACGCCGACCCGCAGTCCTACGACCTGTCGTCGATCCGGCGGTTCTGGCACATGGGTGCGCCGTGCCCGCCCGCCGTCAAACAGGCGTGGATCGAGCTGCTGGCCCCGGAGAAGGTGTGGGAACTCTACGGCGGCACCGAGTTACAGGCGCTCACCTTCATCTCCGGCGACCAATGGCTGACCCACCGCGGCTCGGTGGGTGTGGTGGTCGCCGGGGAGATGCAGGTGCTCGACGACGACGGCAACCCCTGCCCGCCCGGCGTGGTCGGCGAGATCTACATGCGGCCAAGCCCGGGCACCGCGCCCACCTACCGCTACGTCGGCGTCGAGGCGAAGACCCGCGACGGCTGGGACTCCCTGGGCGACCTCGGCCACTTCGACTCCGACGGGTTCTTGTACCTGTCCGACCGTCGCGTCGACATGTTCACCGTCGGCGGCCGCAACGTGTATCCGGCCGAGGTGGAGAACGCGCTCTCGGCGCACCCGGACGTGCTGTCCTGCCTCGTCGTCGGCGTTCCCGACCCGAACTCCGGCGACCTGGGACAGGTGCCCTACGCGCTGGTGCACACCGCCGACGGGTCCGCGCTCGACGCGGCGGGCGTGAGAGAGTTTCTGCGCGAACGCCTTTCGCAGTACAAGGTGCCGCCCTCCCCCGATTTCATCGAGTTCGTCGACGCTCCCCTGCGGGATGACGCCGGCAAGGCGCGGCGGTCGGCCGTGCGCGCCGAGATCATCGCGCGGCTGCAGGCGACCGAGCCGGCCTGAGGCTCACCAAGAATCCTCCAAGGCCGCGGCCGCACCATCGGGCCATGCAGATCGAACCGCTGAGCACGGAACTGATCGACCGTTACCTGCAATCGCGCCAGTTGCGGTTCTTCCGCAGCGACGACGGCGAGGAGTTCCTGATGCTGCCCGGCTACGAACGCGGCAAACTGCACGTGAACCTGCGGATCAACGGGTTGCGCCGCGACGTGTTCGAGATCTCGGTCAGCCCGGCCGGCCACTACCCCGCCGCCGAACGGCCCCGCCTGATGGAGCTGGTGAACGACTGGAACCGCGAAACCCATTGGCCCAAGGCGTTTGTGCGTGAGACCGCCCGGCCGGCCCAGGTCAGCGTCGTCGGCGAGAACGCCTACCTGCTGAGCGACGGCATCCACGTCGAGGGGCTCGGCCACCTCGTCCGGTCCACCGTGGAGTACGGGGCCGACCTGTTCGAGAAGATCGAGCGGGCGGTCTGCCTGCCGTCGGCGCACACGCTCGAAGAGTGGATGGACCGCACCGGTTAGGGTGCGATCGCGTCCGCCTCTGCGTCGACGGTATCGGGGGTTTCTTCCGGCTTCTCGTGTCTCTCCCAGCGCCGCAACGCTTCCCGGCAGGGTGACTCGACCAGCCCGTAGCTGACCGCGGCGATCGCCCACCCGAAGATCAGCGTGAGCGCCAGCACCGACGGCATCCGGCCGGTGAACGCGAAGGTCCCGAGCACCGGGAACACCATGGCCAGCGCCGCCAGGTGCCACACGAACAGGCCGTAGGACCACCGCCCCAGCGTCACCATGGCGGTGCCCCCCAACAGCCGGTGCGGGGTGTCCACCTTGTCCAGCACCAGCGGGGCGACCAGCGCGAGCGCCACCAGCGAGCCCGCCGCCGTCTTCACGGCGAACTGGGTGGCCGTGCCGGGAATCAGGCCCTCCGGTCCGGCCAGCGGGGACGCCGCCACCAGGTAGGCCAGCACGGCGACGACGCCCATCACCACGCGCCGGCGGGCCCACCGGTGCGGCAGGCCGATCGGGTTGTGCACCCATTCGGCCAGCAGCATGCCTGCGGCGAACCAGGAGAAGAAGGCCGGCGGCCAGTTGAGCGGGTTGGTGCCGGATCCGGAATGAATGGGCACCCAGCCCCAGGCCCAGCTCAGCGCGGCCAGGGCGGCGATGGCCGGCACCCGCGCGCCGACCGGCAGCCGCCGGGCGAGCAACGCCAGGATGGGCAGGGCCAGGTAGAAGCTGACCTCGACGGAAAGGCTCCACATCTGGGTCAGCCCGCCGGTGAGGGTGAGCGGCACATAGATCTGGGTCAGGGTCAGGTTGGCCAGCCACACCGTCGGGCTGGCGTGATCGGCGTCGGGCAACAGCGTCAGGATCACGACGACCGCCACCACGTAGGCCGGCATGATGCGCACCACCCGCGACCGCAGATAGTGGCCCGTGCGGGGTCGCGGTTGCAGGCCGCGCGCCGCCGCGGCGTGCCCGCGCCACAACAGGAAACCCGACAACGCGAAGAACACCGCGACGGCCAGATCGAAGCGGCCGAAGAGCCGGCCGGTGACGCCGCTGGAATGCCCGGTCTGGAAGGCGACGTGCGTGACGACCACGCCCATGGCCGCGCACGCGCGCATCCCCTCCACGGCGGGCAGGAAGCTGCGAACACCTCCCGCGCGCTGGCCATCCGTCACCCCCACAGTCTGCATCTGATGGGTGGGCAGAACGAATGGGTACACCCGAAGGACCCGCGCGCGACCGCGACAGGTTCGTAAGCCGGGGCCTTACGTTCGGCTGTTAGGGTCAAACGGGTTTGCGGCTGACGGCGCAAGAGAGCATCTAGGAGGGCACAGCGACGTGAACCGAGCAGTCATGTTGCGGTTCGCCGCATGCGGGATCATCGGACTCGGAGCCGCCCTGCTGATCGCCGCGCTGCTGTTGTCGACGTACACCACCAGCAGGATCACCAAGGTCCCACTCGACATCGACGCCACGCTGATCAGCGACGGCACCGGAACCGCGCTCGACTCCGCATCCCTGTCGACCGATCACGTCGTCGTCAACCAGAACGTGCCACTGGTGTCCCAGCAGCAGGTCAGCGTCGAGTCGCCCGCCAACGCCGACGTCGTCACGCTGCAGGTCGGAAGCTCGGTGCGGCGCACCGACAAGCAGAAGGACAGCGGCCTGTTGCTGGCGATCGTCGACACCGTGACCCTCAACCGCAAGACCGCGATGGCCGTCTCCGACGACACCCACGCCGGCGGCTCGGTCCAGAAGCCGCGCGCCTTCAACGACGAGAACCCGCCCACCGCGATGCCGCTCCGCCACGACGGCCTGGCCTACCGGTTCCCGTTCCACACCGAGAAGAAGACGTACCCCTACTTCGATCCGATCGCACAGAAGCCGTTCGACGTCAACTACGACAGCCAGGAAGACGTCAACGGCCTGACCACCTATAAGTTCACCCAGAACATCGGCTACAACGCCGAGGGCAAGCTGGTGGCCCCCGTCGCGTACCCGTCGCTGATGGCCGGCAACGAGGACGCCAAGCAGACCACGTCGGCGTCGATGTGGGGCATCCAAGGCGGGGACCCGAACGAGCAGATCACCATGACCCGCTACTACGCGGCGCAGCGCACCTTCTGGGTGGACCCGGTGTCGGGCACCATCGTCAAGGAAACCGAGCACGCCAACCATTACTTCGCCCGCGATCCGATGAAGCCGGAGCTGACGCTGGCCGACTATAAGGTCACCTCCAACCAGGACACCGTCGAATCGCAGGTCAACGCCGCCCGCGACGAGCGCGACCGACTGGCGCTGTGGTCGCGGGTGCTGCCCATCACGTTCACCGCGGTCGGGCTGATCGCGCTGGTCGGCGGCGGCCTGCTCGCCTCGTTCAGCCTGCGCACCGAGAGCGCGTTGACCGATCCCGGCCTGGACCGCGGTGACCAGGACTTCTTCGGCCGCAGCGGGCTCGAGGAGCCGGTGCCCGGCGCCGAGGCCGAAACCGAGAAGCTGCCCACCCAGCGCCCCAGGTCGCGGGATGATCCCAGCGGGGACGCGCCCACTCTGGGCGCCGACGAGCCACCCGGCTCCGGGCCGCCCGAGCCCACCGGTCCACCCGAACGGGAATAGCCCGCCGCGTGCGCTGGACCCGGCCCGGGTACGCCCTGGCCTTGGCGCTGCTGGTGGTCGGGCCGCTGCTCAAGCCCGGTTACCTGCTGCTGCGCGACGCGGTGTCCACGCCGCGCTCCTATGTGTCCGACACCGCGCTGGGTTTGACGGCGGCGCCGCGCGCGACGCCGCAGGACTTCGCGGTGGCGCTGGCCTCACACGTGCTCGACGGCGGCGTCGTGGTCAAGGGGTTGCTCGTCGTCGGGCTCTGGCTCGCGGGGTGGGGTGCGGCCCGACTGGTCGCGACGGCGCTGCCCGACGCGGGCGCGCCCGGCCAGTTCGTCGCCACCACCCTGGCGATCTGGAACCCCTACGTCGCCGAGCGGCTGCTTCAGGGCCACTGGAGCCTGCTGGTCGGCTACGGCTGCCTGCCCTGGGTCGCGACGGCGATGCTGAGGCTGCGGACCGGCGAAGGCTCGTTCTTCGGGTTGACCTTCTGGATCGCGCTGGCCGGCCTGACGCCGACCGGTCTGCTGCTCGCCGCGACGACGGGGCTGGCCTGCGTCGCGGTCCCGACACAGGACCCGGCTGGGTCCTGGTCTCGCCGGCTGTGCGCCGCGGTGACGCTGGGCGCCGCGCTGGTGTGCGCGCTGCCCTGGCTGACCGCGTCGGCGCTGGGCGCCGCCTTGCCCGCCCACGCGGCGGCGAACACCCTGGGGGTCGCAGCGTTCGCGCCGCGCGCCGAGCCGGGGCTCGGCACGCTCGGCAGCCTGGCCGCCCTGGGCGGGATCTGGAACGGCGAGGCGGTGCCGATCTCGCGGACCACGATGTTTGCGGTGGCGTCGGCCGCGGTGCTGCTGGGCGTGGTCGCGGCCGGGCTGCCGACGGTGGTGCGCCGCCCCGCGGCGCGACCGCTGCTGGCGTTGGCGGCGGCGGCCGTGCTGGTTCCGGCAGCCCTGGCGACCGGCCCGGGCCTGCACCTGCTGGCCGCGCTGGTGGATGCCGTGCCCGGCTTCGGGGTGCTGCGGGACGGGCAGAAATGGGTGGCGCTGGCGATGCCGGGTTACGCGCTGGCCGGCGGGGGCGTGGCGGTGACGCTGCGCAGGTGGGTGCCGCCGCCGGCGGATGTGGTGGCGGCCCCGGTCTGCTGCCTCGCGCTGGTCTTCGCGCTGCCCGACCTGGCCTGGGGGGTGTGGGGCCAGGTGTCGCCGGTGCAATACCCGCGCGGCTGGGCGGCCGTGGCTGCCGCAATCAACGCCGCGCCCGCGACGGTGGCGGTGTTGCCGGCCGGCACCATGCGGCTCTACTCCTGGGCGGGCCGGGCGCCGGTGTTGGATCCGTTGCCCCGCTGGGTGAGCGCCGACGTGCTCAGCACGGGCGACCTGGTCATCTCGGGGACCGTCATCCCGGGCGAGGGCACCCACGCGCGCGCGGTGCAGCAGTTGCTGCTGGCCGGGCCCGCGCCGTCAGCGCTGGCCCCGGCGGGGGTGGGCTGGCTGGTCGTGGAGTCGGACACCGCCGGGGACATGGGCGCGGCCGCGCGCACTCTCGACGCGCTCACCCCGATCTACCGCGACGACCAGCTCGCGCTCTACCGGATCGGCGGCGCCACCCCGGGGGTGTCCGCCAGGGCCCGCACGGCGACGCTGATCGCGCATCTGGCCTGGCTGGCGGCGCTGGTCGCGGGCGGCGCCGGCGCACTGGCCGGCCGTGCCCGGCTGTCGCGGTCGGTTGTGCCACCGCGACACGTAAACGACGGCGACGACGCGCCGGAAAACCCCGCCAGGGATTAAGTCTCGCGACCGTCCCGGTCAGCCGCGGCCGTTGATTAGGCCGCTGACGAAGTCGCCCGTTCGCACGGCCTCCAGCACCGTGCACATGGCGTCGGCGCTCTGCCGCCACGAGAATTCACCGCTTCGGGTGTACGCCTTGGCGCCGAGTTGATCGCGCAACACCGGGTCGGACAGCAGCTCGTCGAGGCGATCCACCAGCTCGGCGTGGGTGTCCACCAGGATGCCGGTCACCTCGTCGACGATCGAATCCGACAGGCCGCCCGAGGACCGGTAGCCGATGGTCGGCACCCGGTGCTGGGCGGCCTCCACGACCGCCAGGCCCCACCCCTCCTTGCGCGAGGGCAGCAGCTGCACCCAGGAGCTCTGCAGCACATGGTGTTTGGTCACGTCGTCGACGTGGCCGTGAAATGTCACCGCGTCGGGGATGCCGAGCCGGCGGACGTGGTCGACGAGCCGCTGCCGCCACCAACCGTCGCCGACGATGTCCAGGTGCAGGCCCGGCATCCGGGGCCGCAGCTGGGCCACGGCCTCCAGCGCGTCCTCGATCTGCTTGTGCGGCACCAACCGCGACAGCACCACCACCCGCGGGGCGGCGGCGCGGGGGCCGGTCAGCGAGCGCGCCGGGGCCTCGTCGAGCCCGTTGCGCACCACCGCGATTCGCGCGTTGTCGACGCCCAGCGTCAGCAGGTCGCGCGCCGACGGCAGCGATACCGTCACGTACTGGTTGCGCCGGTTCAGCCACGGCGACAACCTCGACTCGACGAACCAGCCGAGCCGGCCGAGCACCGGCCCCGCCACCGGCCATTGCTCGCGGTGACAGTGGTGCACCAGGACCACCACCCGCCGGCCGTAGACGAGCCGGGCGAGGAACGGCAGGCCGTTCTGGGTGTCGACGACAACGTCGGGCCGCACCCGCCGCAACGGTCCGACCCCGAGCCGCGCCGCCGCCATCGCGAGCAAAGCCCAGACGTAGACGGAGTACCGGCCGCCGGCACGGTCGATGCGCACGCCGTCGACCACCTCGCGGCGGGGCGCGCCGGGATAGCGGGCGGTGCGCAGCGTGACGGCGACGCCGGACGCGGCCAGCTGCGCGCCGATGCGTTGCAAGTAGGCCTCGCTGCCGCCACCCTGTGGGTGTCCGGTATCGCGCCAGCACAGCAGGAGCACGGAGCGCAGACCAGACATCACTGGTCAGCCTAGCTCGGCGATGGCCCGCAATCGCGCTGCGTAGGGTTGGCCGGTGCCCGTGAACCCGCCCTGCACCCAGGTCTTCGCGCGGCGGGCGACCCTGGGCCGGGCGGTGCGGCTGCTCTCGGAGTTCCGCTTCGAGCAGTCCGACCCGGCCCGGTTCTACGGCGCGCTGGCGGCGGACACCGCGGCGATGATCAGCGACCTGTGGCGGGCCGCGCGCGGCGAGCCCCCGACCGGCCGCACCGTGCTCGACGTCGGCGGCGGGCCCGGCTACTTCTCGGCCGCGTTCGACGACATCGGTCTCCGCTACATAGGCGTCGAACCCGACCCCAGCGAGATGCACGCCGCGGAACGGTCCCCCGCGGACGGCCCCGGAGCCTTCGTCCGCGCATCGGGCATGGCGCTGCCGTTCGCCGACGACTCGGTGGACATCTGCCTGTCATCGAACGTCGCCGAGCACGTGCCGCGCCCGTGGCAGCTGGGCAACGAGATGCTGCGGGTGACCAAGCCCGGCGGGCTGGCCGTGCTCTCCTACACCGTCTGGCTGGGCCCGTTCGGTGGGCACGAGACGGGCCTGGCCCATTACCTCGGTGGCGCCCGCGCCGCCGCCCGCTATGCCCGCAAACACGGGCATCCGGCGAAAAACAACTACGGGTCGTCGTTGTTCGCGGTGTCCGCGGCCGAAGGGCTCGACTGGGCCGCGAGCACCGGGGCGGCGGTGGCCGCATTTCCCCGCTACCACCCCCGATGGGCATGGTGGCTGACGTCGGTCCCGCTGCTGCGGGAGTTCGGGGTCAGCAATCTGGTGCTGGTGCTTCGGCCCCGATAATGAAACATGTTCTCGTTTTGCGCCGGCTTGGGTAGGGTGGCGCCATGCGCGCCGGCGACGATGCAGCGCGAAGCAATGAGGAGGAGCGGCGCAGATGCCAGAGAGCCAAACGACGGAATACGACAAGCTTTTCATCGGCGGCAAGTGGACCGCGCCATCGACCGACGAGGTGATCGAGGTGCGCTGCCCGGCCACGGGCGAGTACGTCGGCAAGACGCCCATGGCGGCGGCGGCCGACGTGGACGCCGCGGTCGCCGCGGCCCGCGCGGCGTTCGATAACGGACCCTGGCCCACGACGCCGCCTAAGGAGCGCGCGGCCGTGATCGCCAACGCGCTCAAGCTGATGGAGGAGCGCAAGGACCACTTCACCCAGCTGCTGGCGGCCGAGACCGGCCAGCCCCCGATGGGCGTCGAGACCATGCACTGGATGAGCTCCATCGGGGCGCTGAACTTCTTCGCCGGCCCCGCCGTCGACCAGGTCAAGTGGAAAGAGGTCCGCACCGGCGGGTACGGGCAGAGCATCGTCTACCGCGAACCCATCGGCGTCGTGGGCGCGATCGTCGCGTGGAACGTGCCGCTGTTCCTGGCCGTCAACAAGCTGGGCCCGGCGCTGCTGGCCGGCTGCACCGTGGTGCTCAAACCGGCCGCCGAAACCCCCCTGAGCGCCAACGCTTTGGCGGAGGCCTTCGCCGAGGCCGGGCTGCCCGAGGGGGTGCTGTCGGTGGTGCCCGGCGGAATCGAGACGGGACAGGCACTCACCTCCAACCCGGGTGTCGACCTCTTCTCCTTCACCGGCAGCTCGGCCGTCGGCAAGGAGATCGGCCGGCGCGCCGCGGACATGCTCAAGCCGTGCACGCTGGAACTCGGCGGCAAGTCCGCGGCCATCGTCCTCGAGGACGTGGACCTGGCGTCCGCCGTCCCGATGCTGGTGTTCTCCGGGATCATGAACACCGGGCAGGCCTGCGTGGCCCAGACCCGCATCCTGGCGCCGCGTTCGCGCTACGACGAAATCGTGGATGCGGTAGGCACTTTCGTGCAGGCGCTGCCGGTGGGCCTGCCGTCGGACCCGGCCGCCCAGATCGGCTCGCTGATCTCGGAGAAGCAGCGCGCCCGGGTCGAGGGCTACATCGCCAAGGGCATCGAGGAGGGCGCGCGGCTGGTGTGCGGCGGCGGCCGGCCCGAGGGCCTGGACAGCGGCTTCTTCGTGCAGCCGACGGTGTTCGCCGACGTCGACAACAAGATGACGATCGCCCAGGAGGAGATCTTCGGGCCCGTGCTGAGCGTCATCCCCTACGACACCGAGGAGGACGCGATCAAGATCGCCAACGACTCGGTGTACGGCCTGGCCGGCAGCGTGTGGACCGCCGACGTGGAGCGCGGCATCTCGGTGGCGGAGAAGATCCGCACGGGGACCTACGCGATCAACTGGTACGCCTTCGATCCCTGTTGCCC
Source organism: Mycobacterium sp. E2497 (assembly GCF_001668695.1). NCBI lineage: Bacteria > Bacillati > Actinomycetota > Actinomycetes > Mycobacteriales > Mycobacteriaceae > Mycobacterium > Mycobacterium sp. E2497. The sequence goes on along the minus strand of NZ_LZKD01000102.1, from coordinate 6,377 downwards.
CTTCGGCGGTTACAAGAACTCGGGCATCGGGCGTGAGAACGGCCCCGAGGGCGTCGAGCACTTCACTCAGCAGAAGAGCGTGCTCATGCCGATGGGTTACACCATCGAGGGCTGACGCCTAGCGCCGAACGCGCATCCACCCGCGAAACACAGCAGGTCGCGGTGGGTGCGCGTTCGGCGTTTGCGGCCAGCCCGGGCTGAGGATTATGCAATATGGCATAGAAACATCGCTAGTTACTCACTCGTAAATTAAGAGGCAGCGCGGTGCTATCACGAGTTTTGCGTGCTTCTGCGCTTATATAGGCAATAAAACTTGCTTACTGGACCGTTGTCTTATATGCTTCTCAGCATAATCATCGGCGGCGCTCAGGCCGGGAGAGAATCATGTGGATCATCGAGCTGAATATCGGCGGCTATCAATTCACCCGCGAGATGCCCGACCTCAAACGCCGGAGTTTCCGCTTCAGCCCGCGCGGCATGCATTGGCCGGTGCTGCGGCACTCACACGCTGCATGACGTTAGCCACGGGAGGCACGCCAGTGGCGACCACGAGCGAAACGCTGCAGCACCCCAGCCCGACGAAGCGCGGCGGCACGCGCCGGAAAATGCTGGCCAGCGCCGCCGAGGTGATGCGCGAGCGAGGCGCCGCGGGGGTGACCATCGACGCGGTGCTCGCCCGCAGCGGTGCACCGCGCGGCTCGGTCTACTACCACTTTCCCGACGGCCGCAATCAGATCCTGATCGAGGCGCTGCGCTATTCCGGTGACTCCATCACCGCGATGATCGACGACGCCGCCGAGCAGGGCGCCCGGGTGCTGCTGGGCAAGTTCGTCGAGTTCTGGGAGCGCCTGCTGACCGAGGGCGGGTTCAGCGCCGGCTGCCCGGTGGTGGCCGCGGCGATCGGCTCGGACGACGACGACGCCAAGCTCTCCGCGGAGGCCGGCGCCATCCTGGGCCGCTGGTGCGCCGCGCTGACGCTGGCATTCACCCACGACGGCTTCGAGGAACCCTGCGCCGCCTCGCTGGCGGTGATGTCGATCGCCGCGCTGGAGGGCGCCATCGTGCTGTCCCGCTCGACCGGCAGCATCGACCCGTTGCGCCAGGTCGGCGATCAGCTCGAATTCTTGATCAAGGCAAGGGAATTCGTGCTACGCAACAATATCGGGGAGTGATCCCTCAGTCGCTGGCCGGCAGCGGCTTGACCTCTTTGAGCTGCAGCGCGGTCGCACCGACGCTCAGGCTCCCGGCACCCGGCTTGGTCACCAGCACCTCGGCACCGGTCTCGTCGACGTAGCGCTTGCCCATCACGGTGCCGTCGGCGAACGAGGGATCCAGTTCGCCCGAACGCTCGGCGCCTATCGGCACCATCGGCGCACCGCCGCACCGCAGGTCGTCGAGGCTGTCGGCGCTCCTGACGACGATCACCTGCGTGTCACACACCTGGCTGGCCAGGCGGGTTCCATTCTTGATCATGCGCGTAGCCCTTCCAGCGTCTCGATGATCTCCCGGCGAAGCACTTTGCCGGTGGGGGTCGTGGGCAGCTCGTCGCGAAACACCACCCGGTCCGGGGTTCGCGACCCGCGCAAGCTTTTCCGGACGTGCTCGCGCAGTTCCTCGGGATCGGGGTCCGCGCCGGGCCGGGGCACCACCACCGCGACGATCGCCTGACCCCACTGCGGATCCTCCACCCCGACCACGGCGACGTCGCGCACGTGCGGGTGCTCGACCAGGACCTCTTCGAGCTCGGCGGGCGCGATGTTCTCGCCGCCGCGGATGATGGTGTCGTCGCTGCGACCGCCGATGAACAGGTACCCGTCCTCGTCCAGCATCGCGACGTCTCTGGTTGGGAACCAACCGTTTTCGTCGAGCACTGAACCGATGCCGGTGTAGCGTCCGGAGACCTGCTCGCCCCGGACGAACAGCTCACCGGTCTGCCCGGCCCCGAGCACGTTGCCGCCTTCGTCGCGGATCTCGATCTCGATGCCGGGCACCGGCCGTCCGACCGAGGCCAACCGCCTGGCGACGTCGGGCTCGGCCGCGGCCTGCGCCGCTCGGTGGTCGTCGGGGGTCAGCACCGCGATGGTCGAGCTCGTCTCGGTCAGGCCGTAGGCGTTGACGAAGCCGACCCCGGGCAGCAGCTCCAGGGCGCGGCGGACCAGCGGCAGCCCCACCTTGGACCCGCCGTAGGCCAGGTTGCGCAGCGAGGGCAGCTCGTGGCCCTCGGCCTCCAGGGTGGCGACGATGCGATCGAGCATGGTGGGCACGACGGTCGCGGTGGTCACGTTCTCGGCGTTGATCAGCCGAACCCATTCCCGCGCATCGAAATTCGGCAGGTAGACCATCTTGCGCCCGGCGTACAGGTTCGACAGCGCGGCGCCCACCCCGGCGATGTGATAGGGCGGCACGCAGATCAGGGCGGCGTCGCTCTCGGCGGCCGATTCGAATTCCACCGTGCCGGTGACGTAGCTGGTCAGGTTGTTGTGCGACAGCTCCACCGCCTTGGGCTGCGATGTGGTGCCCGAGGTGAACAGGACGACCGCGACCGAGTCGGGGTCGGGAAACTCGGCGGCGGGCTCAGCGTCGCGCGCGGCCGCCAGGAATTCGTCGGTGGTCATCAGCCGGCCGGGGGCGTCGCCGACTATGTCCCGGTAGCGGTCGTCGACGATCACCAGCGGCTCGGGCAGGCGCTCGATCAGCGCGCGGATGCCGTCGGCCGAGAGCCGGTAATTGAGCGGGGTGAAGGGCAGCCCGGCGCGCGCGGCCGAAAAGATCAGCACCGGCAGCATCGCGCCGCCGGTGCCCACGTAGACCACGTGTTGGGCGTTCGATCCCGCGATCACCCCGGCGCCACCGTCGGCGAGATCGCTGAGCTGCTGCGTCGTCAGCCGCAGAGCGCCCGAGGAGCCCTCGGACACCACGGCCGTGCGGTCGGGATTGCTCGACGTGGCCATCTCGAGCAGCAGCGAAATGCTCATCCTCGGTCTTTCCGGTTCCCCAGCGGTTTACAAAACTAAGCCACAGTGTAACTCGGCCGCTCAGCTGCCCGTCCAGCGCGGCGGGCGCTTCTCGGCGAAGGCGATGGCGCCCTCTTTGGCGTCGTTGGACGCGAAGACCGGGGTGAGGATCTTGCCTTGCTCGGCGAACATGTTGTCGGGGGTCCAGCCGCGGGACTCGACGATGATCCGCTTGGTGGCGGCCACCGCGAGCGGCCCGTTGGCGGCGATCCTCTCCGCCAGCGCGATGGCCTCGTCGAGGGCCTTGCCGGGCTCGGCCAGCACGTTGACCAGCCCCAGCTCGTGGGCGCGCTCGGCAGGCAGGTTGTCGCCGGTGAGGGCGAGCTCCATGGCGATGGCCGAGGGGATGCGCTGAGGCAGCCGCAGCAGCCCGCCGCCGCCGGCGACCAGGCCGCGTTTCACCTCGGGGATGCCGAAGGCCGACTCGCTGGACGCGACGATCAGGTCGGTGGCCAAGGCCAATTCGGTGCCGCCGGCCAGGGCGTAGCCCTCGACCGCCGCGATGAGCGGCTTGACCGGTGGACGCTCGGTGAAGCCCATGCCGCGGCCCTCGACGATGGGCACCTCGCCGCGTGCGAAGGCCTTGAGGTCCATGCCCGCGCAGAACGATCCGCCGGCGCCGGTGAGGATGCCCACCGAAAGGCCCGCGTCGCCGTCGAGCCGGTCGACGGCGTCGGCCAGGCCGCGCGCCACCGCGGCGTTGACCGCGTTCTTGGCCTTGGGCCGGTTGATCGTGATGATCAGGATCCGGTCCCGTTGTTCGACCAGGACTTCGGGTTCTTCGGCTGCTTCGCTCCCAGTGCTCACGTGCCGCACAGCTCCTTCGGGGTCGGGGTGGCTGCTGTCCGACCGATGGTAGCGGTCGACCAGAACGCGATTAACGTCAGGCGAGAGTGCCGTTCCCTCCGGACGGCTCAGGCCGGCGCCATCGCGGCCTCGACCACGGTGAGCTCCTCGGAAAGCCCTGCGGCCCTTCGTATTTCGATGAAATCGGCGACCATGGCCTCGGTCACCTCGTGCGGGTCCTTGAGCGTGGCGCCGTCGGAGAGCACCGAGATGTTGAGCTGGTCGACGTAGCTCCAGACGGTGATGTTGAGGCCGCTGCCTGCGGTCAACGGGCCCACCGAGTAGATCTCGGTGACGAGCGCCCCGCCGACTCGGCCGCGTTCGCGCGGGCCGGGAACGTTGGAGATGTTCAGGTTGAGGATCTTGTTGTGGCCGTCGCGCCCGGACGCCCAGCGGAAGAAGGCCTGGGTGGGCGCGGGCGGCATGTAGGCCGCCCAGCGGCTGACCAGTTCCGGTCCCATCAGCTGGTTGCTCTCCTTGGCGGCGATGGCGTTCTCGTGGGTGCACCGGACCCGCTCCAGCGGATCGTCGGAGTCCGTCGGCAGGCCCACGAGCACACCGGTGAAGCGGTTCCCGGAGATGCGCTCGGGCGAGAAGTCGAAACTCATCGGCACCGACGCCAGCAGCGGTTCGGCCTTGCCGTCGTAGCGCAGCAGCAGGGTCCGCAGGGCGCCGGCCGACATGGCCAGCACCATGTCGTTGATGGTCGCCCCGAGCCGCTTGCCGGTCTCCTTGACGTCGGCCAGCGCCAGCGTGGCGGTGGCGAACCGGCGTTCGGGCGTGATCTTGTGGTTCATGAAGGTCGGCGGCGGCTCGAACGGCCGCGTCAGCTCCGGCGACAGCTTGCGCGAGCTGCGCCGCACCCGGCCCAGGCCCTCGGCCGTGTAGCGGATCGTGTGCGGGATCCGGCTGACGTGGCGCAGGTGGTCCGCGAAGGCCGAACTCAACAGCTGGCGCGTGGTGGGTGCCGGGTCGCACCGGTACGGGCCACCCTCCGGCCCCGGCTGCAGGTCCATGCCGCGGGCCATCAGGTTGGCCGAAGCGACGCCGTCGGCGAGCGCGTGGTGGATCTTGCCGACCACCGCGATCCGGTTGTTGGCCAGGCCTTCGATGAAGTACATCTCCCACAGCGGGCGGCTGCGGTCCAACGGCGTGCTGGCGATGCGCCCGATCGCCTCGTCCAACTCGCGCCGCCCGCCCGGCGCGGGCAGCCGCCACGGCCGGATGTGGTAGTCCAGGTCGACGTCGCAGTGCTCCCGCCACATCGGATGGTGGAGCTTCAACGGGATCTCGACCAGCTGGTAGCAGAACGGCTCGAGCTTGTTCAGGCGGCCGCGGATGACTTCGCGGAACGCGCCGATGTCGAAGTCACGCCGATCGGAATCGAGTTCGATCACAGCGGCTTTGATCGTGTGCATGTGCACGTTCGGCGTTTCGCTGTACAACAGGACCGCGTCCCACCCGCTCAGCCGTTTCACCGCTGCCCCTTACCCATAAAGGGACCATACTCAGCGGCGGCTGCTCAGATAACCTCTTTGGCCGCGTTTGTCTTGGTGCGATAAACCTGGTTGAGGAACAGCGAAGTCGCGTGCGCGGCCGCGCCCGCCCGCTCCCCGTCGATGAGGTCGTAGCCGTGGCCCGCGCCCGGCAGCTCCAGGTAGCCCACCATCGAATGCGAGACGTCCCGCATCCGGTCGACGAAGCTGCGGGCCTGCTCGACGGGGATGACGCTGTCCCTGCTGCCGTGAATCACCAAGAACGGCGGCGCATTTCGATGCACGCGCGCCATCGGCGACGCGTCGCGGAACACCTCGGGGTGGCGGGCGATCCTGCGCTTGACCACCACCCGCTCCAGGAAGTCGACGAACCGGTCGCGCTCGGGAGTCGAGCGATCCTCCCAGTCGTAGCGACCGTAGATGCCGACCACCGCGTCCACCGAGGTGTTGGCGCCCTCGGGCAGCTTCGCGTGATACTGCGGGTCGTCTGGGGTCAGCCCGGCCAGTGCGGACAGGTGCCCGCCGGCCGAACAACCCGCCACCGCGACGAAATCGCGGTCACCGCCGAACTTGTCGACGTTGGCGCGGGCCCAGGCGATGGCGGTCTTGACGTCGATGATGTGCCGCGGCCAGCGGTGGTGCGGCGCGACGCGGTAGTCGATCGCCAGGCAGACCCAGCCCTGCTCGGCCAGCCGGGACATCAGGGCGGAACCCTGGCCCATGGCCTTGCCGTGCACCCAGGCGCCGCCCGGGACGAAGATCAGCACCGGCGCAGGCTGCGCGGGCAGGTCCTTGCGGCGCCAGACGTCGAGCACCTGCGCGGGGTGGTCCCCGTAGTGGACCGCGCGCCGGTGCAGGTACCGGCGCTGGCGCACCGCATCCCAGATCGGCGGCGTCCGCAGCGCGGTGGGCCACTCCAGCTCGAGGTCCGCGGCCGACACGATCCCGCGCAGCGCCGCGACGGAGACGTCCCGGGCGCTCAACCCGTCGGGGAGGCGGGCGTCGTCGCCGTCGGGCGACG